>OMYF01000046.1 GCA_900315205.1 uncultured Acidaminococcus sp. | reverse complement strand
TGGTGCCTCAGCGCAGAATCGAACTGCGGACACAGGGATTTTCAGTCCCTTGCTCTACCAACTGAGCTACCGAGGCAAGACTGGCGACCCAGGACGGACTCGAACCGACGATCTCCGCCGTGACAGGGCGGCATTCTAACCAACTGAACTACTGGGCCGGATCGGATGCCCTCAAGGCACCGACTTGTATACTATAAGCCAGCGGGATGGAAAAGTCAAGCCCCGCTTCCCTTTTTTTCCGCCGCATTATAAGCCATCAACGGAATTATCCCAAAATCCTCTGCCCGGGAGCCCCAAAGATCCGGGCTCTGCACGTCAGATTTCGTGGTCCGCTTCGCTCACTTCTTTGAGCGTCGTCTCAAGATGCTCGTCCAGGCATTTTTCCAGCTCTTTCAGGTTCGTGCTGTCAAAGGCCATGGTGGCATGGAAGACGGAATTGATCTTGAGCTCCCCGAAGAACTGGTCCCGCAGCCGGTTGTACATGATGATCAGCTGGTCCTTCCGTGCAAAATCCGTGTAATCGATCAGGATGATGGACCCGTTGATATGCTCGATGGCCCGGTCCGGTGAGATATAGAGCTCGAAGGGACCGATCTTTGGGGGCAGCGCCTTGCCGTATTCCCAGCTCTTCAGCTGCTTGGCCTCCACCATCTCGCCCAGATTGACGCTGGTGGGGTCCTCCATGCTCTTCAGGATCGAAGGCAGGTAATGGCGGCATTTCTGAGCGAAGAGATCCCGTTCCTTATAGATGAGGCGGATATCCCTGTAGGAATTCATGCCCATCGTACGGACGAGGATATAATCGAACGTTTCGGACGTGTACGTGATATCCACGCTGGCCCGGAGCGCTTCGCTCTCGTAGCGGCAGATATAGAGGACCTGGCCCTCGATATAGTTGGTGATCTTTTTCGTGAAGGCACCCAGCCTGTCGGGCAGGTCCCGGATGAGGTCCCAGTCCTGCACTTCCTGCTGGATGGTCTCGATTGATGCATATCCCATGGTCGATGCTCCTTTGCAAAGCGCCGCGGGCGCGGCCCGGGCCGTCAGCGCCCTTTTCCGCCCGCACAGCCATGCGGCAGATATCCAAAAAAGGCTGCCGGCGGGGCAGCCTTTCGGTCATTTCTTTTTGGCTTCATCCTCAGCGAGCAGCTGCTTCAGCCTGCCGCAGCTCATTTTGCCCTCATGGCAGACTCGCTGGGTCACGCAGGTCGGTCCGGCCTTGGCAAAGAGGACGGGCGCCACCTGGCGGACTTCCTCCAGCATGCGGTTCGCCAGCTCCCGGATCTCCCACTGGGCACGGCTGCAGCAGCGCAGTTCAAAGAAATGGAGCAGGCTGCGTGCATTCATGGTGACGACGATCTTGGTCTCCGTCGCGTTCGGCAGGATGTAGCGGGCATCCTCCGCAGGGATCCCGGCTTCCGTCATATCATTGTAGAAGCCCTGGATAGCATTGCAGAGCTCATCGAATCTCGCCTTCACGGCAGGATCCCTGGCAATGGAAGGCGGCACGATCCGTTCAAAATCATGCTCCTTCACATAGCGCTGCGACTGCTGGGAATACGAAGCGATGCGGTGGCGCACGAGCTGATGGGTCAGGACCCTCGACACGCCTTCGATGGCAAAGGTGAAGGAAACATGTTCAAAAGTGGACGTGTGCCCCATCCTGCCGAGCATCTTCACAAGACTGGCGACCTTCTCGTCAGTCAGATTTTCTTCGATTTCTGCCGCACCGATGGGAGAATAACACAAATGGGCGCTCATGGCGACCGTTTTGTCCGGTTCCGGCGTATAGCGGATCAGTTTGACTTGCATCATATCATGGTTCCTCTCTTTTTCTCCCGCCTCAGCAGGCAGTGCCGTCCCGGCCGAAAGGAAGACCTGTCTCAGGCTTTCCCGTTTTCCATGGCCTCGCGGATGCACTCGAACGATTTTGCGAGCAGTGCCTCCAGCCGTTCCTCCTGCCGGCACAGGTACAGATACCCGATCAGGGCCTCGAAAGCCGTCCCCATCCGGTACTCGCGCACGCTGGCGCTCTTGGGGACCAGCGATTTCGTGTTCCGGCCCCGCCGCGCGACAGCGGCTTCCTCCGGCGTGAGCTCCGGTTCCAGCGCCTCCATGGCCTTTGCCTGGAAGACGGCGGAAACCATCCGCGCCGCCAGGTCATGCAGCACCTGGACATGCGTGGAAACGGGCAGCAGCCGCATCCTCACATAAAGGGAAAAGACCGCGTCCCCCAGATAGGCAAGGATGATCGGGTTCGCCCGGGCGGGGTCGTCCAGGGTCTTCTTCTCCGCACACGCCTGCAGGGCGTACTCACGGATCTTGCAGTATTGCTCGAATTTCACTGTCTCTTCCACCGCACTCCCTGAGGCGTGTCCTCCAGGATGATGCCCTGTTTGGCCAGTTCATCGCGGATCGCGTCGGCCCGGGCAAAGTCCTTTTTCTTGCGGGCTTCCTGCCGTTCGGCGATCTTTGCCTCGATGGCGCTGTCGTCCTCTTCCGTGCCCTGCTCACCGCTGCGGGCCGGTTCATCTTCAAGGATGCCGATGACGGACTTCATTTCCTTCCAGGTCTTGATGATCTGGTCCATCAGTTTGCCGTCCGGTTTCCGGCTGCCGTTCATGATGGCCTGATGATAGACGTTGATTTCCCGGGCCAGGGCAAAGAGATAGCTGATGGCAAGGGACGTGTTGAAGTCATCCCGCATCGCTTCGAGGAATGCTTCGCGCAGGTCAGCGACTTTCTGCCGCAGGGCCATGCTCTCCGCATCCGGGCCGACCGTGATGACCTTCATGATCTCCAGGAGGTTCTGCTGGGCCGTACGGAGCCGTTCCAGGCTGCGCTTGGCTTCTTCCAGACGGGCATCGCTGAAGTCCAGGGGGCTGCGGTAATGCGTATTCAGGATGAACAGGCGCAGCACTTCGGGTTCATATTTTTCCAGGATCTCTGCGACCGTAAAGAAATTGCCCAGCGACTTGGACATCTTTTCTTCATTGATCGTGATGAATCCGTTATGCACCCAGTAGCGGACGAAGGGATGGACCGACGTGGCGCCTTCGGACTGGGCGATTTCATTTTCATGGTGCGGGAAGATCAGGTCGGATCCGCCGCCGTGCATGTCAAAGGAATTCCCCAGGTACTTGGTGCTCATGGTCGAGCATTCGATATGCCAGCCCGGACGGCCCTTGCCCCAGGGGCTCTCCCAGTACGGTTCGCCCGGCTTGGCCGATTTCCAGAGGGCGAAGTCCATGGGATTTTCCTTGCGTTCATCCACTTCGACGCGGGCGCCGGCCATCATATCATCCAGGCTGCGTCCCGACAGTTCGCCGTAATGGGAGAATTTCTCCACGCGGTAATAGACGTCCCCGTCCACGACATAGCCGTAGCCGTTGTCGATCAGCTTCTGCACGGTCGCGATGATGTCGGGGATATGTTCGGACACGCGGGGATAGACGTGGCAGCGCCGCACATGGAGCTTGTCCATGACGTCGAAATAAGCCTTGATGTAGCGGTTGGCGATGACATCCCAGGTCACGCCTTCCTTGTTGGCGGCCTTGATGATCTTGTCATCCACATCCGTGAAGTTCTGGACATGGGTCACATCGTAGCCCTCATGCTCCAGGAAGCGGTGGATGGTATCCCACACGACGAAGGGCCGGGCGTTGCCGATATGGGGATGGTTATAGGGCGTGACGCCGCAGACGTAGATCCCGACCTTGCCCGGATGCAGGGGGACGAATTCCTCTTTCTTGCGTGTCAGCGTGTTGAAGACGCGAATCGAGCTCATACAGCTTCTCCTTTCTCAGAGTGCAATGCCTGCTTTTTTCAGGGTGGAGAGAATCCGCTTTTCCGTCCTGTCCACACCCAGGAGCGGAATCATTTCTGCCAGTTCGGGACCATGCTGGTTCCCGGTCAGAGCGACACGGAACGGCATATAGACCTGCTGTCCCTTCAGTTTGTTGGCTTTCTGCACTTTCTTGAAGCAGCCCTTGACGCTGTCGTGGGTCACTTCGGGCAGGGCTTCGAATTCAGCAAGGAGGGATCTCAGCACCAGCGGGACCGTCTCTGCGGAAAGGACTGCCCGGGCTTCGTCGTTTTCGAATTCGACTTCATCCGTGAAATACATGGCGACTTTTTCAGGCACCTGGGCACCGTAATCCACCTGGGTCTGCGCCGTGGCGACGACGCGTTCCAGCCATGCGAGCTTTTCGCCCGTCTCGCTGCCCGTCATGTACCCGGCCCTGATCATGAACGGTTTTGCCAGTTCAAAGAAGGCTTCCGGCGTCAGGCGGCGGATATGCTGCCCGTTGATCCAGTTCAGTTTCTTGATGTCGAAGACAGCCGGGTTCTTGGCCACCCGGTCCATCGAAAATTCCCTGCAGGCTTCCTCCATCGTGAAGATTTCCTCTTCCCCTTCCGGAGCCCAGCCCAGGAGAGCCAGGAAATTGTCGATGCCTTCGGGCAGATAGCCCTGGTCGCGGTAGGCCTGGACGGACGTGGCGCCATGGCGCTTGGACATCTTGGTATGGTCCGTCCCGAGGATCAGGGAGATGTGGCCGAACACAGGCTTCTCGAAGCCCAGCGCTTCGTAGACGAGAAGCTGGCGCGGCGTGTTGGAAAGGTGTTCCTCCGCCCGGATGACATGGGTGATATGCATCAGATAGTCATCGATGACGACGGCGTAGTTGTAGGTGGGGATGCCGTCGCTCTTGACGATGACGAAATCGCCGATCCCGTTGGAATCGAATTCCACATCGCCCCGCACCATGTCGTGGACGACGATCTTTTCGTCCGCCGGCACGCGCAGGCGGATCGACGGTTTGCGTCCCTCGGCTTCATACTGCTTCCGCTGCTCTTCGGTCAGATTGCGGCATTTCCCGCTGTAGCGCGGCATCTCGCCGGCTTTCAGCTCAGCCTGGCGCTCCGCCTCCAGCTCTTCCGGAGTGCAGTAGCAGTAATACGCCTTGCCCTCCGCCAGGAGTCTGTCCGTGTATTTCTTATAGATACCGAGGCGTTCCATCTGATGGTACGGCCCGTAAGGACCGCCCACATCGACGCCTTCGTCCCAGGTGATCCCGAGCCACTTCAGCGCGGACTTGATATTTTCCTCGGATTCCGGCGTGGAACGTTTCCGGTCGGTATCCTCGATCCGCAGTACGAACTTGCCCCCCATTTTCCTGGCAAGGAGCCAGTTGAACAGGGCGGACCGGGCGCCGCCGATATGGAATGGTCCAGTCGGGCTCGGTGCAAAACGTACTCTCATTTCTTTATCCATGAATATGCCTCCCAGCAATATATTGACTCTTTATTATACTCCAAACAGGCCGTTCCTTCACCCCATGGCAGGAAATATCCCCGTAAAAGAAAAGGTCCGTCCCTGTTTCCGTGCTTCAGCCTGCTCTCACTATCGTGACGACCGCCTCCGCGGCGATCCCTTCACCGCGTCCCGTAAAGCCGAGTTTTTCCGTCGTCGTCGCCTTGACATTGACGGCGTCAGCGGGAAGCTGCAGATCCGCCATCAGGTTGGCGAGCATCTGCGGCTCGTAGGGCGCAAGTTTCGGGCGCTGGGCAATGATCGTCACATCGGCGTTATGCACGCGCCATCCCTTCTCCGCTGTGAGCGCAAGGACCCGGGCCAGCAGCCTGCGGCTGTCCGCCCCCAGGTACGCGTCATCATTGTCAGGGAAATGGCGGCCGATGTCCCCGAGGCCCGCGGCACCCAGGATGGCATCCATCAGGGCATGGAGCGCCACGTCCGCATCGGAGTGGCCCACGAGCCCCTTTTCCCAGGGGATCCTTACGCCGCACAGGATGAGCGGCCTGCCTTCTGCGAGGCAGTGCACATCAAAACCGCTGCCCACATGCAAATCCGTCATCGGGATCTTCTCCTTTTCCACAAGCGCCTCCGCACGGCGCAGATCATCGGGTGTGGTGATCTTGAAATTCCGGTCATCGCCCCTTGCAAGGGCCACCGCTCCCCCCATGGCTTCGACCATGCCGGCATCATCCGTCACGGCAAGGCCGTGCTCCCGGACATATGCCGCGGCCCGGCGCAGGAGGGGCAGCGAAAAGATCTGCGGTGTCTGGACGGCCCAGAGCCGGCTCCGGTCCGGCGTCCGCTCGACAAGATCCCCTTCTCCGGCCACTTTCACCGTGTCTTTGCAGGGAATGGCAGCCACGGCTGCACCCGTTTCGCGGGCTTTCGCCCAGACCCGTTCAAAAAGTTCCGGGCCCGCAAAGGGACGGGCTCCGTCGTGGACGGCAGCCCACTGTGCATCTTCCGGGATGCGCGCGAGGGCCCTTGTGACAGAATCCTGCCGCTCCCGGCCGCCGGCCGTCACTTCCCAGCAAAGTTCCGGGAACCAGCGGGGCGCATACTGCCGCAGCATCGCCTCCGCCGCATCCACTTCCGCCTGCGCGACCGCGACGATGACCCGGCAAAGGCCTCTGACACCGGCCAGCTGATGCAGGTTCCGCACCAGGATGGGTACGCCCCCCAGCATGGCATAATTTTTATTATACCCCAGCCGGGCACGCTTTCCCATGCCGGCAGCGGCTACGATACAATACAATTGGTCCATATGCGATCCTTTACTTCAGCCTTGATTCCATCTGTTATTTCATTTTGGCAAAGATCATCCGGCCGGCCGAGGTCTGCAGGACGGAGGAAACGAGGACAGTGACCTTCGTGTTGACGGAGCGTTTGGCATTCTCGACGACCACCATGGTCCCGTCTTCGAGGTACCCGATTGCCTGTCCCTGCTCCTTGCCTTCCCGGGTCAGGAAGACCTGCATCGTTTCGCCGGGCAGGACGATCTGCTTCAGGGCGTTGGCCAGTTCATTCAGGTTCAGGACCCGGATGCCCTGGATTTCCGCCACCTTGCTCAGGTTGTAATCATTCGTGGCCAGAGCTCCTTTTTTGGCAAGGGCCAGTCTGACCAGTTTGGCGTCCACCTCGGTGATGTCATCATAATCCGTGTCCCAGATCTGGATGTCGGCCCGGCGCTCCTCCTGGATCTTCTTGACGATGTCCAGGCCGCGGCGCCCGCGGTTCCGTTTCAGGGTATCCGCGGAATCAGCGATCTTCTGCAGCTCTTCCAGGACGAATTTGGGGATGACGATGGTCCCTTCCAGGAATCCCAGGCGGATCACATCCAGGATGCGCCCGTCGATCAGAACGCTGGTATCGAGGATTTTATTAGTGCAGGATACAGGATGATTCGGTTTTTTCCCGCCTTCTTTGCTGCGTGCGGAAAACCAAATCCGATTGAAAAAAGATACGATATCAGCCCGCTTGTTCAGTGCGACTTTGGCGCCCACGATGGCACCGATGAGACTCAGGATGAGGGAAATATACGGCCCGATGATGGGCAGGCGCGAAAACGAGGTCCCCAGCAGAGAAGCCACGACAAGGCCCAGGATCACGCCGACGGCCAGGACAAAGATGTCACTGGTGGGCAGATCCCCCAGATAGGCTGCCATCCATTCCGAAAAACGCAGGGTGTAGGCGATGATGAGCGGCGCGGCCAGTTTGCCCGCGTACCCGAAGATCACGAACCCGAGGAGGCCCAGGACCAGCCGCAGCGGCGTGATTCCCAGGAATCCGCTGTTCAGGTATTCAATGCTGATGAACTGCGCCACTGTCGGAGCGGCCACTTCCATCAGCAGGAGCCCGGTGATGGCAAAAATGAGCGTAATCAGGATTTTGGCGATTTTCTCAAACATATTCTCACCCCCTTTCCGGTTTTATCGACCTATCATTTTATTCTACTATACTCAGAAAGCAAAAGAAATAGAGTTCACAAATAAAAGAACATCTTTCCACTGTTTCTTCACGAATCAATGAAAAGATGCTCTGTTGCGCCCCCATTCAGACGAACTGGCGGAGCCAGGCTTCGCTTTTTTCTTCATCGCACGATTCCACCAGCATCACTTCGCTGAGCAGGATCTGCTTGGCCGTCGTCAGCAGCCGGCGCTCCCCCGTGGAAAGTTTCTTGTCCGTCTCCTGGACTGCCAGGGTCCGCACCACATCAGCCACCTGGAAGATATCGCCCGTCTTCATCTTGTCGATGTACAGATTGTACCGCCGGTTCCAGGTGATCCGCTTCATCTTGTTTTCCGGACGGGCCCGGAGGACATCCTCCACTTCATTGATCACGGATTTATCCACGATCGGCCGGATCCCCACCTTGTCCATATTGCTGGCAGGGATCATCACTTTCATCCGCGAAAGGAGCATGTCGAACACGAAGTAACTGACAGGATGGCCATTGACCTGCCGCTGCTGCACATCCTTGATCACAGCGGCCCCGTGCATCGGGTATAAAACTTTGTCACCAACCTCGAACATCGTGTTCCCTCCTTTACCAGAACATGTCCTGCCTGTTTCCATATTTTTAACTTTAGCACAACGGAAGTAAAAAGTCAAAAAATTTTTAATTATAGCACTTTCATTATAGGCGTGTCAACAATGAAATAGGTGGGAATATCACTCAGAATCTTCATAAAAAACGTTGATTCCGCTGTGCGCGTATCATTCTTTCGTTTTTTTAGCAGCGAAAAATTTCTTTTTCCCGCCGGCCCTTGATAAACGTCAAAAAGTCAAATATAATAATAGGGATAAGGAGGGATATCATGAGTAATATTGCTGATGTCATAGAACAGTTCATTATCAGCGAGCTCTTCGCCAATGAAGAGGACTCCATCAATGTGAAACGGAGCCAGCTGGCAGAAAAATTATCTTGCGCCCCTTCGCAGATCACATATACGCTGACGACGCGCTTTACACCGGAAAAAGGCTATGAAGTGGAATCGAAGCGGGGCAACGGAGGCTTCATCCGCATCATCAGGCTGCCCCACCCGGAAGGGCAGGAGGCAGCCGCACTGCCTGCGGCGGCATCATCCCGCTCAGCCGAAGAAATGGTGCGGACCCTGACGCAGCAGCGGATGATCACGGCGCGGGAAGGGAAACTCCTGTCGTTCTTCCTGGAATTTTTGGGCGACCATATCACGGAAAAAGACAAGCAGGCCATGATCGTCTCGGCTTTCAGGGCTCTGAACGGGGGAAACTGACGTGGCAAAGCATGAGACCCGCTATGTGTGCCAGCAGTGCGGCTATACCTCCCTCAAATGGCTCGGCCGCTGCCCCGGCTGCGGAAGCTGGGATTCCCTCGTGGAAGAGCTGGCAGTCCCCGAGGACAGGCACCGGCCTTCCTATCTCAGGACGCCGGAAAAAGCCGTCCCCAAGACGATCAGCCAGGTGGATAAAGTGCGGATCTCGCGCCTCACGACGGGGATCCGCGAATTCGACCGCGTGCTCGGCGGCGGCATCGTCCCGGGCTCGCTGATCCTTCTGGGCGGTGCTCCGGGGATCGGCAAGTCCACCATCACCCTGGACGTCTCCATGAAGGCCGCAGGCCGGGGTCTTCCCGTCCTGTATGTCTCGGGCGAGGAGTCGGAAGCCCAGACGGCCATGCGCGCCGAGCGCCTCGGGAAAGCTTCGGACCAGCTCAAAGTGATGACGGCCACGGAACTTGGCACCATCCTCGTTGAGGCCCGGCAGCTGAAACCGAAGCTCCTCGTCATAGACTCCATCCAGACCATGTACAACAGCGAACTGGAAACGGCTGCCGGAAGCGTCGGCCAGGTCCGGGAGTGCACGGCAAAACTGCTGAACTTCGCCAAGGAGACGGGGATCGCGGTCATCATCATCGGCCATGTGACAAAAGAGGGCAATATCGCCGGTCCCCGCCTGCTGGAGCATATGGTGGATGTGGTCCTGCAGTTCGAAGGCGACCGTTCCTTCACGTACCGCGTCCTGCGGGCCCTGAAGAACCGTTTCGGCTCCACCAGCGAATGCGGGATCTTCTCGATGGAGGCAGAAGGCCTGAAAGAAGTCGACAATCCGTCGGGGCTTTTCCTGGAGCCGCGGGAAAACGCGGTCCCCGGCTCGGCGATCACGGCTACGATGGAAGGCAACCGCCCCATCCTGACGGAAATCCAGGCCCTCGTTTCCCATACGCCGTTCGGCATGCCGCGGCGGACGGCGGTCGGTCTCGATTACAACCGCGTGAACATGCTCCTGGCGGTGCTGGAAAAACGCATGGGCATGAATTTCGGCGACCAGGATGCCTATGCCTGTGCCGTCGGCGGCGTCAGGGTCAGTGAACCCGCCGCGGACCTTGCCATCGTGGCAGCGCTCATCTCAAGCTACCGCAACCGGGCCGTCCCGATGGGAGTCCTCTGTCTCGGCGAAGTGGGCCTTACGGGTGAACTGCGCCGGGTCGGACTGACGGAGCGCCGCATCAGCGAAGCGCGCCAGCTCGGATTCCGCAGGTTCATCGTACCCCGGGGCAGCTTTTCGGGGAGCAGGAAGAAACCGGCCGGTGTCGTGGAAGTCGGATCCGTGGAGCAGGCTGTGAGTGCCCTCTTCGAAGGCGCCTGATGCCGGGCCGGCAAACGGATCCCCGTTAAAAACAGGCCGTAAAGGAAGCTCCCCTTCCCTGCGGCCGCAAAAACACAGAAAGAAAAACTGCAGCGTCTGCGGATGGATATGAGTCCGTCAGCAAATGCTGCAGTTTTCATTTATTATGGAGCAAAACGCCCATGGCACCGCTCTGCCGCAGAGTCTTCCCGCCGAAAGTCCCTGCCGCGTCCCGGTCCCGGAAACGCCCGGAAGGGATCACACCCAGCCTTTCCGCAGGCCCTCGGCTTCATGCTTCGTCACGGCCATCCCGCCCCAGGCAAAGCCGTACATGCGGGCAAACCGGTTCATCGTGAATTTCCCGGCATCCAGCATCCACTTTTCCGGTGCGGCTCCCTGGAACAGGAAATACAGGGTCCTGCCGTGCAGGCTGCCGGGGGCAACAGGTCCGTAGAACCGGTCCAGCAGCGTCCGCACACTGCCGCAGATATTGTGCCAGTACACGGGAGAACCGATGACGACGGTGTCCGCTGCCCGGATCTTGGCAAGGATCTCGCCGAACTGGTCGCCGGGCAGCTTCTGTCCGTAGACGTTGATCCGGAATTCCGGCAGGGACACGGTCTCATATTCCTCACTGCCAAAGAACGCAGCGGCAAGTGCCGCCGTATTTCCCTTTTTATTGGGGCTGCCATTGATAAACAGATTTTTCATGATTCTTCATACTCCTCCTGACTGTCCAGGACATCCCGTCCTGTTCCCCTTACTTCCCCGATATGTCTTTCCCAGAAACCGGCGGCCCGCCTGACCCAGTCTTCCGCCACGGTACCTGTGCCGACGCCGAAACCGTGAGAGAGACCGGGGAACACTTCGATTTCCGCGTCGATTCCGCAGCGGCGGAGCTCCTGCGTCCGGTGCCGCATCACCCGGGCGTCCGCAATGGGATCTTTGGAGCCGACCACACTGTACGTGGGCACTTCCCGGCCCGTCACGTCCCGGAGGCCCGTATACGCCATGATGACGGCAGCCGGCCGCGGCACGGCTCTCCCGGCGAATTTTTCCGTACCGAACGTGCCGACCCAGTCGGCCATGCGGGCCCCGGCGGAACCGCCCCAGAGAGAATACCCCTGCATCGAGATCCCGAGCTCCTCCGCATGATCGAACAGAAAGATGAGGGCCCTCGAAAGGTCTTCACAGGCAAGCTCCGCATCGGGCCGGTAAATCGGGCAGAACACGTTATAGCCCATCGCGGAGAGTACAAGGGCATGGGGGAAACTGTCATGGATGGCTCCCACATACACAAAGCCCCCGCCCGCATTCACGACGGCCGTCCGTGCTCCCTTCATGCCCCGGAAGAAGACCAGGGCCGTCCTGCCCTTTGTGGGATCGCGGCGGATCTCTTCCTCAGAATAAAGCGGATAGATGACCTGCCTGCCCGCTTCCCCATCCTGCCGCAGCCGGTTCAGGACCGCCGCGGTCATTTCCGGCCGGATATTTGTATACCAGGGCAGACAGCGGTCCAGATCCTCGAGGCGCGTCCCATCGGGGATGTCATACGCATGCGGCAGGAGGAGATCCCCCATCCCGTCAAAAGCGGGTGCCTGCCGGATTTCCCGCACGCTTGTACGGACCGTGAAATCAGATGATGCTGCCATGGCGGCACCTCCTTTCGCTGATTGAAAATGCTCTTTGGCGCAGCCGGCCGTCACTGTGCAGACCCACAGCAGGAGGCTGCACAGCAAAAGACACTTTCCTTTAAAACGCCGCATGAACCGGCATACGCGCGTTGTGTATCCCATGGGCTTTCGTCCTTCTTTCAGAGCGTTCCCTTAAAAATCGGTCTGCGCCGACGCCGCTTCGTACGAAGCAATGTCCTCCAGCTGCTCTTTCAGCATATCCTTCACATCGGCACAGCATTTTGCGCCGATGAGGATGCGGGAAGGCAGATATCCTTTTTCCACCATGTCACAGAGAAAAACGGCCGCCTTCTTCGGGTCGCCGGCCTGATTGTCCCGGTTGGCATGGAGGAAATCGCCGGCCCTGCGCACAGCCGTTCCATCGTACGCATCCACCTTGAGGGACGGTTCACGCATCGAACCGGGCTTGCGGAAATCCGTCCGGAACGAACCGGGGCAGACGGCGGACACTTCGATATGGAATGGCGCAAGCTCCTGCCGCAGCACCTCCGACAGCCCCACTACGGCGAATTTGGCCGCGCAGTAGGCACTGCTCCCGGCATAGCCCGTAAGGCCGCCCTGGGAAGCGACATTCAGGATCACGCCGCTGTTTTGCCCGCGCATGACGGGCAGCACTTCCCGCGTCACATTGACGACGCCGAAATAATCCGTCTCGAAAAGGCTGCGCAGGTCGCTGTCGCTTGTTTCTTCAAAGGCGCCGCTCAGCCCGAATCCGGCGTTGTTGATCAGGACATCGATGCGGCCGAAATGCGCGAGCCCTTCCTCGACGGCGCCGCGGATGGTCTCCGGATCCGTCACATCAAGATGCAGCGGCAGTACGGCTTCCTGCCGGAAGAAAGGATCTCCATCGGGCAGATGCCTCAGACCGGCGATGACCCGGTCCCCCCTTTTCACAGCTTCTTCTGCAAAAGCCCGGCCAAAGCCACGGCCGGCGCCTGTAATGAACCATACCTGATCCATGTGAAATACCTCCTTTATTGCTTATGGAACACAGTCTACAATCCGGTATCCGCTACCGGTCAAGAGGTTTTTGAAAAATTTTTCTGGCCCGCTGCAGCCTGTCGGTTACAGGCGGGAAACCGGGGATATGCCCCGCCCGGTGCATCGGGACTTCGTCTTTTTCCCCGCTGCAGATACTCCGTGATCTCAAAGAGTGCCAGACTCCGGCAGAAAAAAGTTCACGGTTTTTGGCTATTCTTGTAAAAACCGTTCCTTTCTTTCCCTCCCCGTCTATGGTATAACAGGGACAATTGCAGTAAACATCAGGGCCCCGGCAGGGGGCCGGTGCCTGCAGCAATCCATCATCTTGCGCAAAGGAGTCTTCACCATGCATCTGCGGGCTGCCGCCATCAACGATCTGTCCGGACTGGGCCGCTGTTCCCTTACAGCCGATATCGCCGTCCTCGCGGCGATGGGCATCGAAGCCTGCCCGCTGCCGACAGCGGTACTCACTGCCCAGACCGGCTACGCGGGTTTCCGCTGTGTCCCCTTCGCGGATCATATGGAAAGCTACCGGAAGCACTGGCAGGAGCTTGGGGTTTCCTTCCAGGGCATCCTCTCCGGATACCTCGCGTCGCCCGATACGGTCCGCCGCACGGCGGAATTCGTCGAAACGTTCCGCCGCCCCGGAGTCACGTATCTCTGCGACCCCGTGCTCGGCGACAACGGCCGCGTCTACCGGGGCTTCACGGATGCTTCGGTGGAAGCCATGCGGAGCCTTGCCCTGCGGGCGGACCTGCTGACTCCAAACCTGACGGAATTCTGCATCCTCACCGGCACGGATATGGATGCGATGCAAAAGCTGGGAGAGACGCATCCGGACGAACTCTTTGCAGCTCTTGCCCGGAAAGCAGCCTTCTTTAAAGACACGGACACCGTGATCACGGGGATCCCCTTCCGGAATGAGGAAGGCCGGCAGATGCTCTGCAATCTGGTCCTTACGCAGGGGACGCAGGTACCTGTCTCGTTCCCCCATCTGGGAGGCACCTATTCGGGCACGGGGGATCTTTTCGCAGCAGTGCTGCTGGGCGGCCGGCTGCAGCACAGGGACCTCGAAGCGAGTGTCCGCCTTGCAGGGACCTTCATCTCCCGGGGGATCGAGTCAGCCCGCCGGAATCATACGCCGTACAATGACGGCATCGACTATGAATCCTGTCTCAGCCTGCTGCTTCCCTGATTTTCGCGGTGTTATTTTAATTGAAAGGAAGGAATGACGATGGTACAAAGAAATTCCCAGGAGCGTCTCCATCTCCTCACCCTGACGGGGATCTTCGCGGCGCTCATCTGTCTTTTTACGGCTTATATCTGCCATATCCCGGTCGGGGCGAACGGAGGGTATATCCATTTCGGTGATACCCTGATCTACGTGGCAGCCTCCCTGCTGCCCCAGCCCTATGCCCTCGCAGCCGCTGCAATCGGCGGCGGCCTGGCGGACCTTCTGACCGCTCCCATGTGGGCTCCGGCCACGGTCATCATCAAAGCGCTGATCACGCTTCCTTTTACCTGGAAAGCGCAGAAACTGCTGTGCACCCGCAACCGGGTCGCTCCGTTCCTTTCGTGGATCATCTCCACCATCGGGTACTACCTGGCTGAAGGCCTGATCTTCGGCACCTATGCGGCGCTCTTCACTTCCATCCTCGGAAGTGCCATCCAGTCCGGCGGCAGCCTGCTCTTCTACTACCTCGTGGCCGGCGTGCTGGACAGACAGGACATCAAGGCAAAGCTCTTCTCAGCCACAGAAAGGACGGTACAGCATCATGGCTCAGATTCTCTATACTTATAAAGACGGCGTCTACGCCAACCTCACCAACCTGTGCAACTGCCGCTGCACATTCTGCATCCGGTTCCAGCACGAGGGCATCGGAGATGCTCCCACGCTCTGGCACAAAGTCAACCCCACCTGGGAACAGGTGAAGGCGGCCGTCGATGCCTTTGACTTCACGGGGTACAGCGAGCTTGTCTTCTGCGGCTACGGGGAACCCACCTGTGCCCTGGACCTGCTGGAAAAAACGGCCCGCTACGTCCGCTCCATCCATCCTGAACTGAAGCTCCGCCTCAATACGAACGGCCTCGGTTCCCTGGAAAACAAACGCGACATCGTGCCGGAACTGGCGGAGATCCTCGACGCCGTTTCGATCAGTTTGAACGCGCCTGACGAAGCAGACTACGACAAAGTCACGCGTCCCACCCTGCCCGGCGCCTACAAGGCCATGCTGGATTTTGCAAAAGAATGCAAAAAGAAGATCCCCGATACGCGCATGACCGTCGTCGATGTCCTGCCGCCGGATCAGATCGAAGCGAGCAGAAAAGTGGCTGCTTCCTGCGGGATTGCGCTGCGTGTGCGCAAATTCGGCTGATCGTCCGTCCAAAACTCCATGTATAGAAAAAATCCCTGTCACGGCTGGAAAGGCCGGGGCGGGGAGTTTTTTTGAGTTGGGAGATGCGGCCAGCCGCGGAAAGGTGTCAAGGTCTTTAGACACATAGAACTGAGACACCTTTTTATCCTACCGATTCTTGGTATTTTTCATTCGGGGTTAAATAATCAATG
>OMYF01000016.1 GCA_900315205.1 uncultured Acidaminococcus sp. | reverse complement strand
GGTGAAAGGCATGATGTGTGCCCACTGCGAGGGCCGTGTCAAAAAAGCGCTGGAGGCACTGCCCGGTGTGACAGAAGCCCGGGCGGACCATACGAAAGGGGAAGCTGCCGTATGGTCGGCTGCACCTCTTGCTGAAAGCGCGGTCCGGGAGGCTGTGACGAAGGCGGGCTATGAGTATGCGGGCACCGCCGATGCTCCGCAGACTGAGGAAACGACCCTTACGGTAAAAGGCATGATGTGCGCCCACTGCGAAGGGCGTGTCAAGAAGGCACTGGAAGCCCTGCCGGGGATCCAGAAAGCCGAGGCGGATCACACTAAGGATTCCGTCAAAGTGACCTATACGGGCAAGCTGCCCCTGGCAGATGTCCGGGATGCCGTCAGCAAAGCCGGATACGAACTGCAGTGAGATCCGGAAATAAATAAAACGGAGCTGTGAAAAATGATTGCTCGTTTTTCACAGCTCCGTTTTTTATGGACGTCTTGCGGTGCGGCAGCTTTATGCGGGCGCCGGCCCCTGCTGCCGCAGGGTTCCGCGTCCTTTGACCGGGGCGGACCGGTCTCTCAGACATTCCTTTTGACCAGTTCCTCCACAGGCTCTTCCGTCGGGACGAAGTCTGTTTTAAAGTCGGTATTCAGGAAGGCTAGGGTATAGCTGACCGCCATGGCGGCCCCCATGATCATCCCCTTTTCATCGATATCGAATTCAGGCGTATGATGGTTGGCCCCGCAGCCAAGCTCGGGATTTCCGATGCCTGTAAAGGCGAGGACTCCCGGGTAGAGCCGCTCGAACAGGGCGAAGCTTTCCGAAGCCATCCAGGGTTCGGGATCATAGAGGCAGCCGGGGCCGAAATCTTTCAGGAGTGCCGCACGGCCCAGTTCGGCACAGGCAGGATCATTCCGTGCCTCGTAAAGCGCCTTTGGCATTTGCAGGATCTTATAGGAGCAGCCATGGAGTGCGGTGATGCGGTCCAGAGCGTCCAAAAAGAACGCTTCGAAGGGACGGCCGGCTTTTTCGTAGCTGAAGAACCGGGCTGTACCGCCAAAAGTCAGCTTGTCCGGGATGATGTTGTATTTGTCGTCACCGGCATGGAGATAGCCGAGGGAAAAAGTAAGGCATTCAAACGGTCCGACCCGGCGCCCCCGGAAGGAATTCAGCTCTTCGTACAGAGCGGTAAAGCAGTCGATCGGACTGTTGGCCAAGTCCGGACGGGCACCGTGCCCGGCGGTACCGTCGATCTCGATGGTAAAGGAAATGCCGCCCGCCATGACGCTGCCCGGCATGATGGAAACTTTGCCGGCGGGCATATCCCAGCGCACGTGCGTGGCGTAGCAGCCGTCGATGCTGAGCCCGGACCGGCGGACGATCCAGGGCAGCAGGTTGACGATATCACCGTTGTTTTCTTCGCCCCGTTCAAAGCAGAGGACGGCTTTGCCCGCAAAGGCATCTTTGTGGCTGTTCAGCAGACGGGCTGCTGTCAGCAGCATGGCCATATGGGCATCATGGCCGCAGGCATGGGAAATCCCGGGAACTCTGGACAGGCAGCATTTGGGGCCTTTGAGGTTCTGCGGGCTTTCCGCGATGGGCAGCGCATCCGTGTCGGCACGCAGCAGGAGGGTCCTGCCGGGTCTGCCGCTGTCGATGACGCCGATGAGACCGCCGTCAGGGACATTCGTCACGGCAATGCCAAGATCTTTCAGATACGATTCCAGAAAGGCAATTGTGTTGTATTCCACATTGCTGAGTTCCGGATTTTCATGAAAATGACGGCGCAGCCGCACCGTCTCGGGAAACATTTCCCTGCAAAGTGCCAGAATATCCATAAATCGATCCTTTCTCATTTGAAAATGTGCAGAAGGAATTGCTGTCTGAGGCAGCAGTCCCAGAGGGATGGCAGCCACTGTCCGGCCGGAGACAGGAACGCCGTACCGGCACCATTATAGCATATCGGGCCGCGGTCTGCTGCCGCAGGCGGCCGCTCTTTCAGAGCTCCCTGCAGGGCGGGGCCGTCCCGGCAGAAGTGACATTTCTGGGACGTTCTGCCGGAGGACGTGACAAGGCCCCCTTTTTTTGAGTATAATATCCACATGGACTCTTTCCTGAACCGTCTTGAGTCTTGAATAGGAGGAAAAGTCGTGGGTGGACATATTTTGGATTTGATTCGGACCATCACGTTCCTGGATGTCGTGGACATCCTGGTGGTTGCGTTTTTCCTGAATAAAATTTACCAGATCCTGAAGAATACGCGGGCCGCATCCCTTGTCAAAGGGCTGCTCATGCTGCTTGTCATCATGCTCGTCAGCAAATGGCTCAACCTGTATGTCATCAACTGGCTGCTTGAAAAATTCATGACCATTGTCATGTTCGCACTGCCCATTGTCTTCCAGCCCGAACTGCGGCGGGCACTGGAGCAGATCGGCCGGGGCAAGCTGTTCCGCAGGAGTACGGTCCTCAATGAGACTCAGATCGAGAACATGCTAGAAGCGGTCGCCACGACGGCGGATGACCTGAGCCGGAACAAAATCGGCGCGCTCATCGTTTTTGAACGTGAAACGGGCCTCGACGATTACATCGAGACCGGTGTCCAGATCGATGGGATCATCAGCACAGCCCTTTTTGAAAATATCTTCATTCCCAATACGCCGCTCCATGACGGAGCCGTGATCATCCGCGGAGACAGGATTGCCGCGGCAAGCTGCCTTTTGCCGCTCACGGAGGCACGCAACCTGAACCAGGAGCTCGGGACGCGGCACCGCGCGGCCATTGGCCTTTCCGAGCAGACCGATGCCCTGATCCTCGTCGTCAGCGAGGAAACAGGGGCTGTCTCCATGGCCCGGGGCGGAGCCCTGCAGCGCTATCTGACCCACAATGATGTGAAAGACCTGCTGCGGCCTGTCATGAAACAGCCCATGCTGAACTGGAAGGACAGCCTCAAGGTCCGCTTCAATGCCCTGCGGCACCGTAAGGATCAGGAAGGAGGTGGGGACAGTGTTAAGAAACACTCCTCCGAAGAATAATAATTCCTGGTTTGCCCGGATCATGGCGATTGTGGTGGCATGCATCCTCTGGGTCTATGTCATGAACGAACAGAATCCCATTACGACGCGTTCCTTCACCGTACCCCTGACCGCGCTCAACCTGCAGGAAAACATGATGGTCAAGGATCTGCCCGATTCGGTCAATGTAAAGGTCAGCGGCACCCGGTCCCAGATCGCATCTCTGCGGAATTCGGATGTGACGGCCTATATCGATTTCACGGATGCTCCCAAGGGACGCAGTACCTATAACGTGATGGCTTCGACGCGTTCCGGTGAGATTACGGAAATTTCTCCGAGCCTGCTCCAGCTGGAGACCGATGTCATGGCTACGAAAAACGCCAAGATCGAGGCCCGCATCGTCGGCGTGCCGCACAGCGGCGTGACTGTAAGCAAGATGGAAATGACTCCGAACACCGTTACCATCCGCGGTGCCGGAGAACGGATCGATGCGGTGGAAAAGGTCATCGTCATGGTCGATATCAGCAACCATGACAAGGACTTTGAGACGGAGGCGACAGCGGTGGCTGTCGACCGCAGCGGCCGCGAAATGTATGACATCAAGGTGACACCGGCCAAGGTCAGGACGGCAGTGACCATTGTCAGACAGCTCGGCACCAATGAATTCCCGATCAAAGCCAATTTGTCAGGCAAGCTGCCCGGCGGCTTCACGCTGACCGATACGAAGATCACACCGTCCTCCGTCAAACTGACAGCCGATCCCAAGGTGCTGGGCCAGATCACGGAGATCGAGACGGCACCCATCATCCTGGATAATATCTCTGACTCGGTGGAACTCAAGATGCCGCTCCAGATCCCGGATCAGGTCATGGCGGAAACACACAGTGTCCTCGTTGAGATCAAGGTAAAGAAAGTGGAACCCAATAATGATCGTAAGACTCAATAATGTACGTGTGGGGCTTGACAGTACCCATACATTGAAACAAATCGCGGCTCGGAAACTCCATGTTTCCGAGTCTCGCATTGCCCGGGTGCAGGTGCTGCGCAAGGCCGTCGATGCCCGCCGCAAAAACAACATCTGCTTCGTCTGCCATCTCCTGCTGGATCTGCAGCTGGGAGACCGCGAAGTGCAGCATCTGCTGAAGCAGAAACTCGTCGAACGCTGGAAAGATACTCCGCTGCCGGACCCTGTTTTCGGGAGAGAAATCCTTGCCGGACGACCGCTGGTGGTCGGCCTGGGGCCCGGAGGCCTCATGGCCGCACTGGAACTGGCCCGCTTTGGCTACCGCCCCATCGTGGTGGAACGGGGACGGGATCTGCAGCACCGCATAAAGGATGTGGAACAGTTCTGGCGCACGGGAAAACTGGATCCTGTGAGCAACGTCCAGTTCGGAGCCGGCGGTGCCGGAACTTTTTCCGACGGCAAGCTGACGACGCGCGTCAACGATCCGGTCATCTCCCATATCCTCAAAACCTTTGTGGCTGCCGGTGCGCCGAAAGAAATCCTGACAGAGCAGAAACCCCATGTGGGAACGGACAAGCTGCGTCTGATGGTGGCAGGCCTCATCGGCATGATCAAACGGTATGGCGGGGAAGTGCGCTATGAGACCCAGGTCACGGACTTTGCCGTCGACCTGGAACGCGGGCTCAGCGGTGTGACACTGAACGGCAGGGAGAAAGTGGCTGTCAATGCCCTGATCCTGGCCTGCGGCCACAGCGCGCGCGATACGTACTGCACACTCCTGACGCGGGGCATCCGCCTGGAAGCCAAGAACTTTGCCGTAGGCGTGCGGATCGAGCATGAACAGACCCTCATCAACCGGGCCCAGTACGGCCCTTTTGCGGATCATCCCAAACTGGGCGCCGCGGATTACGCTCTCGTTTACCATGATCCCCAGTCCGGGCGGGCCGTCTATTCTTTCTGCATGTGCCCGGGCGGGCAGGTCGTGGCATCCGCTTCGGAGCAGGGAGGGCTCGTCGTGAATGGCATGAGCCCTTTCAAACGGGATACGGGCCTTGCCAACAGTGCCATAGTCGTCAATGTGGGACCGGAGGATTTCCCGTCCGGGCCTCTGGGAGGCATGGAATTCCAGCGCCGCTATGAAGCCCTGGCCTACAATATCAGCAGAGATTACCGGGCGCCGGCCCAGTCATCGCGGAGCTTCATGGACCATGCGGCACCGGATCTTGCCGTGTCCTTTACACCTTCCTATCGGCCGGGACTTGTGGCCGCATCTCTGCGTACCGTCCTGCCTGATTTCGTAAGTCTGGCCCTGGAACACGGCCTGTCCGATTTCGAAAGACGCCTTCCCGGGTTCAGCCGGGAAGGACTCATGATCGGTGTGGAGACGAGGACTTCCGCACCGGTCCGGATCGTCCGTGATGAGAGCGGGCAGTCCCTTACGTGCCGCGGCCTTTATCCCTGCGGGGAAGGAGCGGGGTATGCCGGCGGCATCACCAGTGCTGCCCTGGATGGGTTCCATCAGAGCCGCCGTCTTATGGCAAGATTTGCCCCGCCTGTGGTATAATGATATAGTTCGTTTGTACGCAACGCCCTATGATTCAATAAAGGAGATGTCTATATGGAAAACAAGACCATTATCACCGGACATAAGAGCCCCGATACGGACTCCATCTGCTGTGCCCTGACCTATGCCTATATCAAGACACAGCTCGGCGAGGATGTCATCGCAGGCAGAGCCGGTGAAATCAGCAAAGAGACACAGTTTGTGCTGGATACCTTCAAGATGGAGCCGCCCACATTCTTTGCCAAAGTGGATGCCGGACAGAAGCTGATCCTCGTGGACCATAATGAAAAGAGCCAGGCTGTGGACGGCCTTGATGATGCCGATCTCAAGGAAATCATCGACCATCACCGTCTGGGCGGTCTTTCCACGGCAGCACCGCTCTATATGCGCGTGGAACCGGTCGGCTGCTGCTCGACCATCATCTACAAGCTGGCTAAGGAGAACGGCGTGTCCCTGCCTCCTGCTTATGCAGGCCTGCTCTTTTCTGCCATCAGCTCCGATACGCTTTACTTCAAGTCTCCGACCACGACGGACGCAGACCGCAAAGCAGCCGGTGAACTGGCTGAGATTGCCGGCATCAAAGATCCCAAAGGATATGCCCTCGATATGCTGCAGCATGGTTCTGCCATCAACAGCAGCACGCCGAAGGAAATCGTCCACGGAGATATGAAGGAATTCGATTTCCCGCAGGGAAAAGTGACGGTGGCCCAGGTCAATGTCATGGACGGCGAAAAAGCCAAAGCCAAGTGGGCTGATCTTAAAAAGGCTCTGCAGGACATGGTAGACGGCGGAGAATCCGATACGTCCCTCCTCATGGTCACTGATATCATGACCGAAGTGACCGATCTCCTCTGGGCCGGCAAGAACCAGGATGTCCTGGCCAAAGCCTTTGGAACACCTGAAGCGGATGGCCATTTCCATCTGCCCGGCGTCCTGTCCAGAAAGAAACAAATCGTACCGCCTCTGACGAACGCGTTCAAAGGCTGAGAAATACAAAGATCCCGTCCGGACTGCTGTTCCGGATGGGATTTCTTCGTCACAAGGCAGGTTTACGGAGCTGCTGCTCCAGGCATGGACCTGCCGGAAGAATCATGGCTTAGTCAATGGAAAGAACCGTTTCCGGGGAGTGCACAGCTGCTGCCGGGTGAGCTAAAGGGGGTTTCTTTTTGCAAAATGATTAGCTATGACTAACTAATATGATTGGGAGTGATCAGATGGAACCTGATTATAAAAACTGGGTGCCGGAACGGCTGCTGGGACTTTTTTTCCTGCTTGATGCACTGACGGGACTGTTCCTCCATCTGCTGTTTCAGACGCCATGGCAGGCCATGGACTGGCTGCAGAAAATCTGCGGCATCGTGGCCGTCCTGTTCCTGGCCTTTATGTTTGTCTGTTCCGCCTGGGGTATCCTGGCTCATCGGGCTTTTTCCGAGCATGGCAGACGCAGACTGGCCAGACAGATTACCGAGGGAGTCGCAGATTATGTGACCCTGCCGCCCGGCGGCCATGGACTGGATGTAGGCTGCGGCTCCTGTGCGCTGACGATTGCCTGTGCCAAAAGGAATCCCGGAGGATTTTTTATCGGTATCGATACCTGGGCCATGACCTGGTATCAGTACAGCCGGGCACTCTGCAGGTCCAACGCAAAGGCTGAACATGTGCATAATGTCATGTTCCTGCCGGGGAATGCCGTGAGACTCAATTTCCCTGATGAAACTTTTGATGCCGTGACGAGCAACTATTGTTACCATAATATTATGGGAACCGATCGGCAGGCACTGCTCAGAGAATCTCTGAGAGTCCTTAAAAAAGGCGGCAGATTTGTCGTCCATGACCTGATGGGGCCCTGCCAGGGTTACGGTGACATGGCAGCCTTTATCCGGGAACTTGAAGCGGAAGGCTGCAGGGATGTGCGGCTCATCGATACGACCCGGGGAAAATTCATGACACGTTTTGAGAGCAGGATCTATCTGCTGATGGGTTCGAAACTTCTCATCGCAGTAAAAGGGGAATGAGGTACCTGCCTGCCTTGAGGGATTCCTGCTCTTTGCTGTAAGGCTCTGCTGCTGTCCTTTTGAGAAATGACTATTGATTTTTTTGGCAAACAGGCATATAGTAAAAGAAAAGTTAGTTAAAACTAACTAAAGGAGGAATACGTATGTGCCTGTCAGAAATGATTCCCGGCCAATCCGGGATCGTAACGATAATATCCCCTCATTCTAAAATCCGGCGCCGTTTGCAGGATCTTGGCATTGTTCCGGGGACGCATGTCGTCTGTGTCAATAACAGCCCTCTGGGAGATCCGAAAGCCTATGCGGTCCGTCGTACAGTCATCGCTCTGCGGAAGGAGGACGCGGCCGAAATCATTGTCCGTGAGACTGGGAATGCATAATGTCATTGTACTTGCAGGCAATCCGAATGTAGGAAAAAGCACGGTATTCAATGCACTTACGGGGCTGAACCAGCATACGGGGAACTGGCCGGGGAAAACGGTGGAAAGTGCCCGCGGTACCTGTACGGTACACGGGACTTCTTTCGAACTCGTGGATCTTCCGGGATGTTATTCCCTTTTGTCCCATTCGGAAGAAGAGGAAGTTTCCCGTGATTTCATCTGCTTCCAGCATCCCGATGCAGTCATCGTCGTCTGTGACGCGACCTGTCTGGAGCGCAACCTGGACCTGTGCCTGCAGGTCCTTGAAACGACGCCCCGGGTCATCCTCTGCGTCAATCTCATGGATGAGGCCCGGAGAAAACGGATCAGCGTCGATCTCTCCCTGCTTTCCTCACTGCTCAGGATCCCTGTCGTGGGGACGGCAGCGGGCAGCCGCGAAGGCATGGACGGGCTCCTTGCCGCGGTCTTCCGGGAAATCAGCTCAAGTACGCTTCACGATGAGCCTTACCGGGTCGTTTACCCGGAACCTTTGGAAAAAGCCCTGCAGGAGCTCCAGCCACTGGCATCCCTCGTCTGCCGGGGCAGGGCCAGTGCCCGCTGGGTGTCACTGCGGCTCCTGGCTGCGGATGAGAGTTTCCTTGCTTCCAGCAGGCAGTACTGGCATGTCGACTGGAATGCCGGGACCGGGCTGCAGGAGAAACTTCGGGAACTCTGGCGGGAACTTGCGGATCAGGGCTATGACAGGGAAAGGATCCAGGACGCCATTGCGGAAGCTTTTGTCCGTCAGGCTGAAACGATCAGCAATCAGGCCGTGACCTTCAGGGACCGCGATTACGATATCTGGGACCGCCGCCTGGACCGCCTTTTTACGAGTTCTCTGACGGGTTTTCCCATCATGTGCCTGCTTTTGATGCTGATTTTCTGGATTACCATTACGGGCGCCAACATCCCGTCGGACTGGCTTGCCAGAGGGTTTTCCCGGCTCCAGGACCTTCTGCTCCAGGAAGCTTTTTCTCTCGGCATCCCGCCGGCTGTCTACTCGCCCCTGATCTTTGGGGTCTACCGGGTCCTTACCTGGGTGATTTCAGTCATGCTCCCGCCCATGGCGATTTTCTTTCCGCTTTTTACGCTCCTTGAGGATTTCGGGTATCTGCCCCGCGTCGCTTTCAATCTGGACAGATGTTTCCAGAAATGCAATGCCTGCGGCAAACAGGCTCTGACCATGTGCATGGGTTTTGGCTGCAATGCGGCCGGCGTGACAGGATGCCGCATCATCGATTCTCCCCGGGAACGGCTGATCGCCATCCTTACCAATAATTTTGTGCCCTGCAACGGGCGCTTCCCGACCATCATCGCCGTCAGCGCCATGTTCCTGACGGCAGGCCGGTCCGGAGCGGCATCCCTGCTGCCGGCCCTGTCCCTGACAATTGTCATCGTGCTGGGCGTCCTGATGACTCTCCTGGTTTCGAAACTGCTTTCTGTGACTTTGCTGAAGGGCGTGCCTTCTTCTTTTACCCTGGAACTGCCGCCTTACCGGATTCCTCAGTTCGGCCGGGTGATCATCCGTTCCATCTTTGACCGGACGATCTTTGTCCTTGCCAGATCCATCGTGGTCGCGGCACCGGCAGGACTCGTGATCTGGATCCTCGCCAACATGGATATCGGCGGCACTGCAGCGCTTGCCCATCTGACGGGAGCGCTCGATCCCTTTGCCCGCTTTTTCGGGTTGGACGGTGTGATCCTTGCCGCTTTCATCCTGGGTATGCCGGCCAACGAAATCGTGCTGCCCGTGATGCTCATGACCTACCTTGCACAGGGGAGCCTGCTTGCCATTGAAGATCTGGATGTAGTGAGATCCATCCTGTCCGCCCATGGCTGGACCTGGGTGACCGCAGTCAATGTCATCCTGTTTTCGCTGATGCACTGGCCCTGCGGGACTACCTGCCTGACCATCCGCAAAGAAACGCGGAGCTTCCGCTGGATGCTGGCAGCCATCCTGATACCGGCAATCATGGGACTTGCTGCCTGCTTCTTGTTCACTCACACGGTGCGCCTCGTCCGGATCTTCCTGTGACTGGCTGATCCGGCCGCGTACTGCCGGGCCTTCCGGAGAAAAGGCTTTTTTGCTGCGTTCTGTAATATTGGAGCGAAAAGCGGCATCCGGCGCCGGCAGGATGCCGGGCTAATGCATCATGACGCTGCCGGCAGCAGTCCCTGAACGGCTGCAGCGAAAGGCGGACTCAGCCTTTTTATTGACAGTTCCGGGGGCATGTGATACTATTTTTTTGGATTTGAAAGGGTGGAAACATGAGTCTTTTCAAATGAATCTGAACCGGACCACTTTGTAAAAAGTCAAGGCCATACGGACAGCCAGGTCCACTGCCGAGTGGCGGCATGCGTGCCGCATTATTTGGTGAGCGTTATGCTCAGTTTTCAAGAGTTGGTTACTTCATAACCGAATTGTGCAGATGCACGCTTGCAAACCAGTAGGAAAGTTTCTGAGTGGTCTTTGGACACCCTGTCCTGTTTCCTGTACCAGTCAGGATTATGTCATGGTGCCTGACGGACAGTCGCCGGTAGTTACGCAAGCTGTGTCAATATGCAGCCTGCGTTTTTTTTATTTCTGATTTTGGGGGTGGGAGATTTGAGAGAAGATAAGACGCGGCTCTCCCAGAAACGCGCTCCGATCTATGAAGCGCTCCAGCGTTTCCGGGAGATGAGGGTCGTGCCTTTTGACGTACCGGGGCACAAGCGGGGACGGGGCAATCCGGAGCTGACATCGTTTCTGGGGCAGGCATGCGTAGGCGTCGATGTCAACAGCATGAAGCCCCTGGACAATCTGTGCCATCCCGTATCGGTCATCCGGGATGCGGAGGATCTTGCTGCAGAAGCCTTCGGGGCAGCGCATGCCTTCCTTATGGTGGGCGGTACGACAAGCTCAGTCCAGAGCATGGTCCTGACGGTCTGCAAACGGGGTGATAAGATCATCCTCCCCCGGAATGTCCACAAGAGCGTCATCAACGCGCTCGTTCTTTGTGGCGCGATCCCGGTCTATGTCAATCCGGACGTGAATCCGCGGATCGGCATCTCCCTCGGGATGAAGCGCGAAGCCGTGGCCCGGGCTATCCGGGAGCATCCGGATGCGGTTGCCATCCTCGTGAACAATCCGACGTATTACGGCATCTGCAGTGATCTGCGGGCCATCGTCCGCATGGCACATGAAGCGGGGATGAAATGCCTCGTCGACGAAGCCCACGGGACACATTTCTATTTTGGCAGCGGCCTGCCTGTTTCTGCTATGGCCGCTGGCGCGGATATGGCTTCCGTGTCGATGCACAAGAGCGGCGGCAGCCTGACCCAGTCGAGCTTTCTCCTTACGGGGCCCAGTATCCATGCGGGCTATGTACGGCAGATCATCAACCTGACCCAGACCACGTCGGGCAGCTACCTGCTGATGTCGAGCCTGGACATCAGCCGCCGCTATCTGGCCCTGAACGGCCGCAGCATCTTTCACAAGGTCGTCGATATGGCGGACTATGCACGGCAGGAAATCAATAAGATCGGCGGCTACTATGCTTTTGGGCGGGAACTGATGAACGGCGATTCCGTCTTTGACTTCGACAGCACCAAACTGAGTGTCCATACCCTTGACATCGGCCTTGCCGGAATCGAGGTCTATGACATCCTGCGCGATGAGTATGATATCCAGATCGAGTTCGGCGACATCGGCAACATCCTGGCCTACCTGTCCATGGGTGACCGCATCCAGGAACTGGAACGTCTGGTCAGTGCCCTGGCGGAGATCCGCCGTCATTATCAGAAGGATCCGACGGGCATGCTGACCCAGGAATATGTGGAACCCGACGTCGTCATGAGTCCCCAGGACGCTTTTTATGCCGACAAGGTGAGCCTGCCGCTGAAGGACAGCCTGGATCATATCTGCAGTGAGTTTGTCATGTGCTATCCCCCGGGCATTCCCATGCTGGCACCGGGTGAGCGCATCACTGCTGAAGTCCTGGAACATATCGAATATGCCAAGGCCAAGGGCTGCAGCATGACCGGTTCCGAGGATCCTGACCTGAACAGGATCAATGTCATCAAGTGACGGACGGCCGCGGCACTGCCCGGCTCCCATCGTTTTCTGATTTTGCAGGGCCCGTGCGGACGGCGCCCTATCCTGAAGGAGAGTGAAAATGGAATTTTGGTTCAGTGAGTTTCATACGCCGGATGTGAAACACAGTATCCGGGTCAACCGGCACCTGTACTCGCGCAGGAGCCAGTTCCAGCAGATCGATATTTTCGAGACGCCGGAATTCGGGCGTGTCCTGACCCTTGACGGGAATGTCATGCTGACGGAGCGGGATGAATTCATTTATGATGAAATGATCACCCACGTTCCCATGGCCGTCCACAAGAACTGCCGGGATATCCTTGTCATCGGTGCCGGTGACGGCGGTGTCGTGCGGGAACTGACCCGCTACGACCGCGTGCGGAGCATCGATCTGGTGGAAATGGATCCGGCCGTGGTGGAAGCCTGCCGGGACTATTTGCCCGGGAATGCCTGCCGGCTCGATGACAACCGGGTCCATATCTATTTTGAGAACGCCCTCAAATTCATCCGTGACTGTGAAGAGGAGTATGATCTCATCATCGTCGATTCCACGGATCCTTTCGGACCCTCCGAGGGATTTTTCACCAAGGAATTCTACGGGACCTGTTTTAATGCCCTGCGGCCTGACGGCATCATGGTGAACCAGCAGGGAAGCCCCTTCTATAAGCAGGATGCCATTGCCATGCAGCGGAGCCATCAGCGCATCGCCAGCACCTTTCCCATCAGCAAGGTCTACCAGGCCCATATCCCGACGTATGCCGCCGGGTACTGGCTCTTTGGCTTTGCCAGCAAGAAGTATCATCCTGTCAACGACCTGGATGCGGAGGGATGGGAAAAACTTCATCTCCATACGCGGTACTACACGACGCGGCTCCATGTGGGGTCCTTCTGGCTCCCGGCCTTCCTGGAGGAAATGCTGAAAGAGGTGGAGAAATGACCCTGGCACCCAATGTGGAAACTTTTCTGGCCTGTGATACGCCTTATGACAAAGCCCGCATCGTCCTGTTCGGCGCCCCCTTTGATTCCACGACGAGTTTCCGTCCCGGGGCCCGTTTCGGCTCGGCGGCCATCCGTCATGAGAGTTTCGGACTGGAAACGTACAGCCCCTATCAGGACCGGGACCTGGAGGATGCGTCCGTCTTTGACAGCGGCGATCTGGAACTGTGCTTCGGCAGTTCCGAGGCAGCTCTTTCTGCCATCGAGGAACGGGCCGCAGCCATCCTTTCCGACGGCAAGCTGCCCCTCCTCCTGGGCGGGGAACACCTTGTCACCCTGGGAGCGCTCCGGGCGGCCCTGAAACAGTATCCGGACCTCCATATCATCCATTTCGATGCCCACACCGATCTTCGGGACGATTATCTGGGGGCACGGCTGAGCCATGCCTGTGTCATCCGCCGCTGCCATGACCTGCTTGGCGACGGCCGGATCCATCAGTTCTGCATCCGCAGCGGCCTGCGGGAGGAATTCCGTTTTGCCAGGGCCCATACAGATCTCCATCCTTTCTCTTTTGAAGGCCTTGAGAAAGTGGTGCAGGATCTGGTCCGTGAGGACATCCCCGTCTATTTCACCATCGATCTGGACTGCCTCGATCCGGCTGCCTTTCCGGGGACCGGCACCCCCGAGGCAGGCGGTGTCTTTTTCCCGTCCCTGCTGCACGCCATGCTGACCGTCTGCACAGCCCGCGTCATTGCCGCGGACGTGAACGAGCTGGCACCGATGCTCGATGCCAGCGGGGCCTCCACGGCCCTTGCCTGCAAGGTCGTGAGAGAGCTTTTGCTGGGCCTTTCCCGCTGACGGGGGAGCGCCTTGGAGGAAGATCCTTCTGCAGTATCTTTTTTCTGTGAAATATGTCCATCCAGTCTGCAATCATGAAAGGAGAACATCATGAGCAAAGTATTAGTCATCGGCTGCGGCGGCGTTGCTTCCGTCGCCATCCAGAAGTGCTGCCAGGCCAGCGAAGTGTTTACGGAACTGTGCCTGGCCAGCCGGACCAGGTCGAAATGTGATGAACTGGCGGCCAAACTGAAGGGAAAGACAGCTACGAAGATCACGACGGCCCAGGTCGATGCGGACGATGTCAACCAGGTCATCGCTCTGATCCGGGCTGAAAAGCCGGATCTTGTCATGAATGTAGCTCTCCCGTACCAGGATCTGACGCTGATGGATGCCTGCCTGGCCTGCGGCGTCGATTATATGGATGCCGCCAACTACGAACCGGAGGATACGGATGATCCGAAGTGGCGCGCCATCTATGAAAAACGCTGCCGTGAGGCCGGATTCTCCGCTTATTTCGATTACAGCTGGCAGTGGGCTTACAGAAAGAGATTCGAGGATGCAGGCATCATGGCACTCCTCGGCTGCGGCTTCGATCCCGGCGTGACCCAGGCTTACTGCGCCTATGCCAAAAAGCATGAGTTCGATACGATCGACACGATCGATATCCTCGACTGCAACGGCGGCGACCATGGTTACGCGTTTGCAACGAATTTCAATCCGGAAGTCAACCTCCGCGAAGTTTCCGCACCGGGGAGTTACTGGGAAAACGGGCACTGGGTGGAAGTGCCGGCCATGAGCATCAAGCGCGAATACGATTTTGATCAGGTCGGCAAAAAAGACATGTATCTGCTGCACCATGAGGAAATCGAAAGCCTGGCCCAGACGATCCCTGAAGCGAGGAGGATCCGTTTCTTCATGACCTTCGGCCAGAGCTATCTGGACCATATGCGCTGCCTGGAGGATGTGGGGATGTTGTCGACGACGCCTGTCGAATTCGAGGGGCACCAGATCGTTCCCATCAAATTCCTCAAGACGCTCCTGCCGGATCCGGCCAGCCTGGGCCCGCGGACAAAGGGAAAGACCAATATCGGCTGCATCTTTACAGGGAAAAAAGCGGGCAGGGATAAGAAATGGGCCATTTATAATGTCTGCGACCATCAGGCCTGCTACCGTGAGGTGGGGAGCCAGGCCATCAGCTATACGACGGGCGTGCCGGTGATGTGCGGTGCGCTGATGGTGCTGACGGACAAATGGCGCAGGCCCGGCGTCTTTACTGTGGATGAGCTCGATCCGGATCCGTTCCTCGATGCTCTCGACAAGTACGGCCTGCCGCGCAGCATCGAATCCGATCCGGTCCTTGTGCCGTGAGCTGCCATGGATACGAAGACAGCAGTTTTTTCAGGCCTCGGCGGGGAGACGCCGGAAGCTCTTTTCGGGAAGCTTCCCACGCCGTGTTATATCCTGGATGAAAAAATGCTCCGCCGGAACGGAAAAATCCTGGCAGAGGTCGCCGCACAGACGGGCTGCCGGATCCTCCTTGCCCAGAAGGCTTTTTCCAATTATGATCTGTATCCCGTCCTGGCCCCATTCCTGGCGGGAACCGAAGCAAGCGGCCTCTATGAAGCCAGGCTGGGAGCAGAAGAGATGCCCGGCGGGGAAGTCCACGTGTTTTCAGCTGCCTATCGGGAGGATCAGTTCCCGGAACTTTTGCAGTATGCCGATCATATCGTATTCAATTCTCCTTCCCAGCTGCGCCGCTTCGGGCCGCGGGCCAAAGCGGCTGGCAAAAGCGTGGGCCTGCGCATCAACCCGGAGTGCTCGACCCAGGAAGGACATGCCATCTATGATCCCTGTGCGCCCGGAAGCCGTCTCGGGACGACCCGGGCCCAGTGGGATAAGGATATGGACGAGGAGCTCGTCGAGCTGCTTGACGGCATCCATTTCCATACGCTCTGCGAGCAGGATGCCGATGCTCTTGACGTGACGCTGCAGGCCGTGGAAAGCAAGTTCGGCGATATCCCGCCCCGCATGAAATGGCTCAACATGGGCGGCGGCCACCATATTACGAGACCCGGCTACCAGCTTGGCGTCCTTGGAAAGTGCATCCGCAGGGCCATGGAAAAATGGCATGTCTCGGTTTACCTCGAACCCGGTGAAGCCTGTGCCCTGAATGCGGGGTACCTGGCCACACGGGTTCTCGATGTCCTGCAGAACGGGGATACGGATCTGGCCATCGTCGACACGAGTGCCGCCTGCCATATGCCCGATGTCATCGAGATGCCCTACAGGCCGCCTCTTTACGGATCCGGAGCTGCCGGAGAAAAGGCTGTTACGTACCGTTTGGGCGGACCCACCTGCCTGTCCGGCGACATCATCGGTGATTACAGCTTCGATCAGCCGCTTGTGCCGGGGGACCTCCTGCTTTTTGGGGATATGGCCATCTATTCGACCTGCAAGAACAATACGTTCAACGGCATGCCGCTGCCTGCCATTTACAGGCGCAGCGAAGGAGGGAGCCTGGAAATGCTCCGCACCTTCGGTTATGGAGATTTCAAGGACCGGCTCGGAAAAAAGCAGTAAAAAAAACGGAACATGGAGACGCATCCGGGCTGCCCGGGTGCGTCTCTTACTTTACGGGCGCTTTGCCGGGGCGGAAGGCAGACATCATGTTCCCGGTCGGGGCAGAGAGGAGCGGAAGGATAAAAGATATGCTTCCTGACAGGATACGCCATTTCTATCCCTCCGCAAATGCAGTACAATAGCGGTAAGAGGAGGTGAGGTCCTATGGCTCTCTTTGCGCTGGGCGATCTGCATCTTGCTTTTCAGCGGCCGGATAAATCCATGGATGCCATGGGACCGGTCTGGGTCCGCCATGAAGAAAAAATCCTGAAAAACTGCCGGGAACTGGTCCGGCCGGAAGATACGCTGGTCCTTGTGGGGGATCATTCCTGGGGAAGGCGGCTGCCCCAGTGCGCAAAGGACATGGAGTTCATCATGTCACTCCCGGGCCGGAAAATCCTGATCCGGGGCAATCATGACATGTTCTGGGAACCTCAGAAAACAGAAGCCCTGAATCAACAGTTTGCAGGGAGGCTCTTCTTCCTCCAGAACAATTTTGCAGCCTATGGAGAGTATGCCATTGTGGGCACAAAAGGATTCACTTTTGAAGGCCCTTTCTGGATCGACAGACTGACGGGCAGGATCCTGGACTGGGATAAAGAAGAGGAGGCCCATGCAGCCAAACTGGTGCGGCGGGAAGCAGCCCGTCTGGAAGCATCTTTTGCAGCGGCCCGGAAAGCGGGATACCGGAAGTTCCTGGTCTTTCTGCACTATCCGCCCACCAGTATCCTGGAAAGCGACAGCATCTTTACGCAAATGGCAGAACAGTATGGGGCGCGGGATGTCGTTTACGCACACTGCCATGGACAGGCACAGTTCCATGACAGCCACCGCGGCCTTTACCATGGAGTCTGCTATCATCTGGTTTCGGGCGATTGCCTTGATTTCCGGCCTGAAAGGATCCTGGACTGAAAAAGAGGAGAGAAAGAAATATATGAAGGGAAGAACTCCGAAAATCCCACTGACAGAAGCGGAAATCCGGCAGTGCCTCGAGAAATGGGCAGAACCGGCCTATCAGGAATTCATGTCATCCCTCCTGCCGGGAACAGAGAATATCCTGGGCGTCCGGCTTCCGAAGCTGCGCAGCCTGGCCCGCCGGATTGCCCGGGAGGACTGGCGGGTTTATCTGGAGAGTGCAGAGGATGATTCTTATGAGGAAATCATGCTCCAGGGAATTGTCATCGGCTGTGTGGACTGCCCTCAGGCGGAGCGGCTGTCCCTCATCCGTTCCTTTGTCCCCAAAATGGACAACTGGGGCGTCTGCGACAGTTTCTGCGCGGGCCTTGTCTTTGCGGCCCCGCCGCGGGAGGAAATCTGGCAGTTCATCCAGCCCTATGCCGCGTCGGAAGCAGAATTTTCCCAGCGCTTCGCGGCTGTCATGTGCCTTGATTATTTCCTGGAGGATGCCTGGGTGGACCGGGTCCTGTCACTCCTGCTGCGGATAAAGGGGCAGGGATATTATGCCCGGATGGCTGTGGCCTGGGCCCTGGCAGAGTGTTTTGCTTCTTATCCGGAAAAAGTGTGGCCCCTGTTGGAGTCAGGCCGTATCGATCCGGATACGCTGCGCAGGACGCTGCAGAAAATCGTCGAATCCAGGAAAGTCGGTGACGCTGTTAAAAAACGCATTAGAGCGCTGCGGAAGCAGGCTTTCTTACACTGATACGGCATTCTGCCGGAAGGAGGACAAAATGGACAGGGAGAAAAAGGAAAGTACATTCCGCAGCATGAGAAGAGCCGGGCAGCAGCTTCCGGAAGAAAGATGCCGGGAGATCCTTGCGGCAGGCAGGCGGGGAACTCTGGCCGTCCTGGGGGACGGAGGCTATCCTTATGCAGTTCCGCTGAACTATATGTATGACCGGCAGAGGGACTGCATCTATTTTCACGGAGCCAGGGAAGGCCATAAGATCGATGCCGTCCGCCGCTGCAGCAAAGTGTCTTTCAATGTCCTGAGCGAAGGCTGGAAAGAAGAGGGCACGTGGTGGCTCCAGTTCGACAGCGTGACTGTTTTTGGCCGTATCCGCGCGGCAGAGGAGCCGGAACTGAAATTTGCCATGCTCCGCGGGATCGGAGAAAAATATTATCCGGCCGGAACGGATGTGGCCAAGATCGCCCGCGAGGCAATCGACAGGGTCTTTATCCTGGAACTCCGGATCGAGCACATCACGGGAAAACATGTGAACGAAAAATAAATATCAGGATGAGCATCGGGTAAGATGACCGGCCCTCCTCACAGGGGTGGCCGGCCATGCAGCATCCAGCCGGTGCCGGCATTGAATAGAATACGGACGTACAGAGAGAGTGAAGCGATGGGCTGCCATTTCTTCACTCTGTTTTTTTATGCCCGCCCGTAAATCCCTTCTTCCTTTTGTCCTGTTATCTGGAAAGACGATACGGCAGTGCCGGATTTTCCTGGGTCCTGCATTCGATGAGAGAAAAATTTTACAAAGATATCCAGCCTGTAAAGCAGATGCCGGCAGTGTCTGTCAATAAATCGATACAGAATTCTGGACATATATTAAAATAATTCATAATATATAACAATAAAATTTGTTACTAAAATAATAAATATATCATAATGAAATAAAATATTGCTTAATGTCTGAAAATATGATACTATTTCTGTAACGATGATATAAAAAATATTATCAAAACCACAAGGAGGAGTCGAAACATGAAAAAATTAGGACTGCTGCCACGCTTGATTCTGGGTATCATTGCCGGTATTGCCATCGGCAAGCTTGGCATCCCCGTACTGATCCAGCTGCTTGCCACATTTAACGGCATCTTCGGGAATTTCCTGGGGTTTGTGATCCCTCTCATCATTATTGGCTTCATCATTCCCGGTATTGCGGATCTGGGGAAATCCGCAGGCAAACTGCTCGGCATCACGACGCTGATCGCTTACTGCTCCACCGTGGTGGCAGGCTGTCTGGCATTCTTTACAAACCATGCACTGCTGCACAACTTCATCGTTCCCGGCGCCATGGAAAAAATGGCCAACCCGGAGGAAGGCCTGCTGAAAGGTTTCTTCACGATCGACATGCCCCCTGTCATGGGCGTCATGAGTGCGCTCCTGATTGCCTTTATCCTGGGGATCGGCATTGCGGTCTGCGAAGATACTCATATGAAACAGATTTTTCAGGAATTTCAGAAAATCGTTGAGAAAGTCATCGGAAGCATCATCATCCCGCTGCTGCCCATCCATATCTGCGGCATCTTTGCCAATATGACCCATGCCGGCCAGGTCGGTTCCATCCTGAGCGTCTTTGCCAAGGTGTTCGTGATCATCATCTGCCTGCATATCGTCATCCTGCTTTTCCAGTATGGAATCGCGGGGACCGTTGCCGGCGGCAACCCGCTCAAGCTCCTGAAGAGGATGCTGCCCGCCTATATGACTGCCGTCGGGACTCAGTCTTCGGCTGCCACGATCCCTGTGACGCTCGCTTCCACCAAAAAGAACGGCGTCGCTTCCGGAATTGCAGACTTTGTGATCCCTCTCTGCGCCACGATCCATCTGTCCGGCAGTACGATCACGCTCACGAGCTGCACGATGGCTGTCCTGCTCCTGAATGGAAAACCCATTGAATTCAGCAATATGTTCGGTTTCATCCTGATGCTCGGCGTAACCATGGTCGCTGCTCCCGGCGTTCCCGGCGGTGCTGTCATGGCAGCCCTGGGAATCCTGCAGAGCATGCTGGGCTTTACACCGGATCAGCAGGCGCTGATGATTGCCCTCTATCTGGCACAGGACAGTTTTGGCACAGCCTGCAACGTGACGGGCGACGGCGCGATTGCCATCCTTGTCAACAAAATTGCGGGCAACAGGCTGCAGCCGCCTGCAGAATGTGAAATGACAGAAGCCGTCGAATAAAAAACAGATAAAAACAGTTTGCATGATACAGCTTGATACAGGAGGTCTCTCATGACAGTTACATTGAAAAGTATTGAAGAAGCACGCGAAACACTGCAGGGTATTGCCAAGAAGACGCCGATGATAGAATCACCGGTGCTGGGAAACCGCGTAGGCGGAGAGATTTATTTCAAGTATGAGAATCTGCAAAAGACCGGTTCCTTCAAGATCCGCGGTGCCGTCAACAGGATTTCCCATCTGACTGACGAGGAAGCCAAACGCGGCGTCATCGCAGCCAGTGCCGGAAACCATGCACAGGGTGTGGCCCTGGGTGCCACGAGCAAGGGCATCAAAGCCACGATCGTCATGCCGGCAACGACGCCCATGGCAAAGATTTCTGCCACCAAAGGATACGGCGGCAATGTCATCCTGCATGGAGCAGCCTTTGACGATGCCTATGCCAGGGCCCTGGAAGTCCAGAAAGAGACGAATGCTGTCTTTGTCCATCCTTTCGATGATGAATACGTCATCGCCGGGCAGGGAACCATTGCCCTGGAGATCCTGGAAGATCTGCCGGATGTCGATATGGTCGTAGTCCCTGTCGGGGGCGGCGGCATGATCAGCGGGATCGCAGCCGGTCTGAAACTGACGAATCCCAAAATCAGGGTCATCGGTGTGGAAAGTGCTCTGGTCCCTTCGATGAAAGTGTCCCTGGAAGCCGGAAAAATCTGCACTGTGCCGCCGGAAATGACCGCTGCAGAAGGCATCAATGTCCGTACGCCGGGAAAGACGACTTTTGCCATGTGCCAGAAATATGTGGATGAAATCGTCACCGTTACAGAAGATGAAATCGCTGAAGCCATGCTCTATCTGATCGAAAAAGGCAAGAACCTGGCTGAAGGCGCCGGTGCTACGCCCCTTGCTGCCGTCCTGGCCGGCAAGATCGACTGCAGGGATAAGAAGACCGTACTGATGGTTTCCGGCGGCAATGCGGATATCACCTTCATCAGCCGGATCATCAACAAGGCTCTGCTGCTCGAGGGCCGGAGAGCTGAGTTCAAGATTGTCATGAAGGACAGATGCGGCGAAACAGCGAAACTCTTAAAGCTTATCTCTGATAATGACGCCAACATCCTGTTCATTACCCAGAGCATGTACGATTCGTCCCTGGAGCTGGAGAGCCAGATCATGACTCTCGTGCTGGAATGCAGCGGCAGGGAACACCGGGCCCTCATCGAACAGAAAATTCGTGAGGCCGGCTACAAGGTGCTCTGATAGCAATAGAGAATATCGTTTCACCCGGGGACCGGGATCAACACCATCCCGGTTCTCACCCCCTCTTTGTTTCACCTGGAAGCAGGGGGGGACACTCGAAATGTTCCAATACAAAAAGATTGTGATTCCTTTCTCTTTCATCCATTCCGATGGGAAAGGAACGCGGGGAGGCAAAACGATGGCAAAACTGATGAAAACGATGGATGGAAACACAGCTGCGGCCTATGTTTCCTATGCATTTACCGATGTGGCGGCAATTTATCCGATTACGCCGTCTTCACCCATGGCTGAACATATCGATGAATGGGCGACCCAGGGTGTCAAAAACATGTTCGGCCAGACTGTCAAAGTCGTCGAAATGCAGGCCGAAGGCGGTGCGGCCGGGGCTGTACACGGTTCTCTGCAGGCCGGTGCGCTCACCACGACGTATACGGCTTCCCAGGGCCTGCTGCTGATGATCCCGAATATGTACAAGATTGCCGGCGAACTGCTGCCGGGTGTCTTCCACGTGGCATCCCGCGCCCTGGGCACCAATACCCTCTGTATCTTCGGTGACCAGCGCGACGTCATGGCCTGCCGGCAGACCGGCTTTGCCATGCTGGCTGAAGGCAGCGTCCAGCAGACGATGGACCTGTCCGCTGTGGCACACCTTGCCGCCATCAAGGGCAGCGTGCCTTTCCTGAACTTCTTTGACGGATTCCGCACCTCTCATGAAGTACAGAAGATCGAAGCCTATGACTACAAGGATCTCTTTGCCATGGCCGATCAGGAAGCAATCAAAAAATTCCGCGACAGAGCTACGAACCCTGACCATCCGACCGTTAAAGGTACGCTGGAAAACGGCGATGTGTATTTCCAGCAGCAGGAGATCGTAAACAAATACTATGAAGCCATTCCTGACATCGTGGAAGGATACATGGAGAAGGTCACCGAACTGACCGGCCGTGAATACCATCCGTTCGTCTACTATGGCGCTCCTGACGCTGTCCGCATGATCGTAACGATGGGTTCCCTCACCGAAGCTGCGGAAGAAACCGTGGATTACCTGAATGCCCACGGCGAAAAGGTGGGCCTCCTGAGAGTCCATCTGTACCGTCCGTTCTCCCTGAAGTATTTCTTTAAATATATCCCTGAGACGGTCAGGAAAGTGGCCGTCCTCGACCGCACGAAGGAACCGGGTGCCCTGGGCGAACCGCTGTTCCTGGATGTCAGGGATGCCTTTGCTTCTGTCCGTCCGGATGTCCTCGTCATCGGCGGCCGTGCCGGTCTGGGCGGCAAGGACACGACTCCGACCCATATCCTGGCTGTCTATGACAACCTGAAGCAGGAGGCTCCGAAGGATCAGTTCACTGTAGGGATCGTGGACGATGTAACGAACACGTCCCTGCCGATCCTGCGCGATATCGACACGACCCAGCCCGGCACTACGGCCTGCAAGTTCTGGGGACTCGGCTCCGACGGGACCGTGGGTGCCAACAAGAGTGCCATCAAGATCATTGGTGACCATACGGATATGTATGCCCAGGCTTACTTCGCCTACGACTCCAAGAAGAGCGGCGGCATCACCATATCCCACCTGCGTTTCGGCAGGAACCCGATCCGTTCCACCTACCTGATCGATAAAGCTGCCTTCGTAGCCTGCCACAACCAGTCCTATGTGACGAAATATGACCTGCTGGCAGGGCTGAAGAAGGGCGGTACCTTCCTGCTGAACTGCATCTGGACTCCGGAAGAGCTCGACAGAGAACTGCCGGCTTCCATGAAGCGTTATATTGCCAGGAACGATATCAACTTCTACACCATCAACGCCGTAGAAATCGCCCAGAAGATCGGACTGGGTGCCCGCATCAACATGATCATGCAGGCTGCTTTCTTCAAACTGGCCGGCATCATTCCCATCGACGACGCCGTGAAGTATCTGAAAGAAGCCGTTGTCTCAAGTTACGGCCGCAAGGGTGAAAAAGTTGTCAGGATGAACAACGATGCCATCGACCAGGGCGTACAGAGAATCGTAAAGATCGATGTGCCTGCTTCCTGGGCTGATGCAGAAGACGCTCCGAAAGCTGCAGAAAATGTGCCTGCCTTCATTACCGACATCCTTGAACCCATCAACCGTCAGGAAGGGGACAAGCTTCCTGTCAGCGCGTTCAAAGATCTGGCTGATGGTGCCTATCCGCTTGGCACGGCAGCATACGAAAAACGCGGCGTGGCGGTCAGTGTCCCTGAATGGGATCCTGCAAAGTGTATCCAGTGCAACCAGTGCTCCTTTGTCTGTCCGCACGCAGCCATCCGTCCGGCACTCCTGACGGATGAGGAAGTCGGGAACGCTCCGGAAGGATTTGAAACCAGACCGGCTGTGGGTGCCAAAGGCCTGAACTTCCGTATGGTGGTCAGCGTTATGGACTGCCTGGGCTGCGGCAACTGTGTCGATGTCTGCCCGGCCAGGGAAAAGGCACTTGTCATGAAGCCTCTGGCTTCCCAGCTCCATCTGGCACCGGCCTGGGACTATGCTGTCAGGGACGTGGCTCCCAAGACCAATCCGCTGAACAAGTTTACGGTCAAGGGCTCTCAGTTCGAACAGCCGCTGCTGGAATTTTCCGGTGCCTGTGCGGGCTGCGGTGAAACACCGTATTCCAAACTGGTCACCCAGCTCTTTGGTGACCGCATGATGGTGGCGAATGCGACCGGCTGCTCCTCTGTCACGAGCGGCAGCGTACCTTCCATTCCGTATACAAAGAATCACAAGGGGCATGGTCCTGCCTGGGCAAATTCTCTGTTCGAGGATAATGCTGAATATGGTCTGGGCATGTTCCTCGCGGCAGAGCAGCTCTCTGAGAAGATGGCCATGACCATCCGGAAGGCAATCGCTGATCCTGCTGTTCCGGCTGCGGACAAGGCTGTATTCCAGGAATGGCTGGACTACAGGGATGAATCGGCCGGAACCCGTGAACGGGCTGAAAAGGTGACTGCTGCAGCTGCGGCCGGGAAAGAACGGTTCCCGCTGTATCAGGAAATCTATGACAGACGGGACTGCCTCGTCAAACGCAGCCAGTGGATCTTCGGCGGCGACGGCTGGGCATACGATATCGGCTACGGCGGACTGGATCACGTCCTTGCGAGCGGCCATGATGTCAATGTCCTCGTCTTTGATACGGAGGTATACTCCAATACCGGCGGCCAGGCCTCCAAAGCGACTCCGACCGCAGCGGTGGCGCAGTTCGCCGCAGGCGGCAAACAGACACGCAAGAAGGATCTGGGACGGATGTTCATGACCTATGGTTATGTCTATGTGGCACAGGTATCCATGGGTGCTGATAAGAATCAGTGCCTGAAGGCTATCAAAGAAGCAGAAGCCTACCATGGACCGTCCATCATCATCGCCTATGCTCCGTGCATCAATCACGGCATCAAAGCAGGCATGGGCTGCTCCCAGAGAGAAGCCAGAAAGGCTGTGGAAGACGGTTACTGGCATCTCTTCCGGTACAATCCGGACCTGGCTGCTCAGGGAAAGAATCCATTTATCCTGGATTCCAGGGATCCCAGCGGCAGCCTGAGGGATTTCCTGATGGGAGAAGTACGGTATTCTTCCCTGAAGATCAAATTCCCGGATAAGGCCGATGCCTTCTTCGATAAGGCAGAAGAGGACATGAAAGCCCGCCTGGATGCTTACAAACGACTGGCTGATCAATAATGCATACCTCACAGTGATAGTTTACCCATATCGCAAGGCCCGCTGCCCGTCCCCTCTGGCAGCGGGCCTTCCCCTGTCCGGGAGAAATGGGAGGGGCCGAGGACTTGCTGTGCGGCAGCCGGGAATGGATTTCGCCGCAGACTTGTCCCCGGTCCTGTCAGGGATCCGGAGAAAAACGGCAGATCTGAAGCCGGCGCGCCCGCAAAGAATCATCTTTTTATATGATATGCTGGCGGCATCTGGAAAGAAACGTTTCTCTCAGGAAAACGATTTTGATCGTATGGCGCTTCAATGATAAGCCGCATCCTGCAGCGAGGCAGTGCGCAGGGACGCCAACGATCTGTTTTGCCAGGAAGCAGCGTCATATCCAGGGCATCTTTCCTGCGAAGTCCTTTGCAGGGGATGGGTGCTGTCTCCGCAGGGCAGTGAGCTGCGGAAAAGCAGCTGTAAAAAGACTCCGTGAGGTTTCCGCTGCCATACCTGCGGCATATGGGAGCCCGCATTCCGTCCAGTCCAGGGTGTGTCGGAACGCTGCCAGAACGGCAAAAAGACCCGGACCCCTCGCTGTACTGGTCTGGTACAGCGAGGGGTCCGGGTCTTTTTACTCCAATGCCGGAGCCGGAAAAACGCAGGGATATGAAATCCTCAGAGAGCGCAGAAGGCTTCCACTTCCAGCAGGGCGCCTTTGGGCAGCGCAGCAATCTGGACGGCAACGCGGGCCGGATAGTCTGCCGTAAAATAAGTGGCATAGATTTTGTTCATGACGGCAAAATCATTGATGTCCTGGAGATAGACCGTCGTTTTCACGATGGATCCCATATCTCCGCCTGCGGCAGTGATGATGGCTTTCAGATTGTCGAAAACCTGGCGGGTCTGTCCCTCGATATCCTTTGCTTCGATATTGCCCGTTGCAGGGTTGATGGGAATCTGGCCGGATACAAAAAGGAAACCATTGCTCTTGACGGCCTGGGAATAGGGCCCGATGGCGGCCGGTGCATTTTCGGTATGGATGATTGTTTTGCTCATTGTCAGAACCTCCTGAAAATTTGATTTGTGCCTTTATTATACAATGAAAAATAATATATTGCAATAAATAATATCATAACGAAATAAAAACAATCGAATCATAGCAAAAAATAACAAAAACAAGGGATGGAAACGTAAATGCGGACTGCCCGTAAGGGATCAGCCTGAGCCATCTGATTCCGACAGGGGTTCCTGGAAGAAAGACAGCTGATCCTGTCCATTGGCAGAATTTTACATAAAAACAGACAGCAAAAATATCCAATATATATAATGTAATGGAATATCAAAATTTTTATTGACTTTTATCACTGTGTTAGATAAAATTAACTCATAATAAAAAATTATAGGAGGATCCCGACCATGAAGTATAATCCGCTCCTTGAACCTTATAAGGCGCTGGTCCCTTTTCTGGCAGAACTCTGTGGGGATAACTGTGAAATCCTGCTGCATGATATTTCCATGCCCAAACATTCGGTCATTGCCATTGCAAACGGCAATCAGACAGGCCGGGAAGTGGGCAGTCCTTTTACGGATCTGGCGATCAAGATCCTCAAGGAAAAGCAATATAAGACGAAGGATTATCTGAGCAACTACAATGGACGCAGCAAGGGAAAGAATTTTGTTTCATCGACTTTCTTCATCAAGCATGAGGGAGAGCTCATCGGTCTTTTGTGCGTGAACCGGAACATGGATACCATGAATGACCTGGAAAATGCCCTGGCCGCGGTCAAGAAGCATTACAACCTTATGGATGTGGGGGACGAAGTCCATGAAACCATGGATACGCCTCTGGGAGATATCCTGCCAAGGATGGTAAGCGATGAGATCAGGGCCGTGGGCGTATCGCCCCAGCGCATGACGACAAAGGAAAAGGCCCGGGTCATCCACCGTCTGATGGAACTGGGTGTCCATAATATGAAGGGTGCTGTCGTGGAGATCGCCAAGCAGCTCGATATCTCTGAACCCACGGTGTACCGCTATATCAAAAAAAATAAAGCAGCGGATTGAGTGAAAGGCAGGATCATGCGGCAAGTAAGGATTACAGTGATGCGCAAAGCGGAATATCCGGATTTATCAGCACAGTATGAGAATCCCATGGAGGATGCCTGCAGCATGGAAGAGGGGGAAGTCTTTATCGCGGAGGACTGGAACTGCAAACCGGAAGGCTTATGTGACAGTGCCTGGACGACCCTTGCTCCCTTTGTCATGGCACTGGCCTGCGGAGGTACGGATATTTACCCGGGATGGATGAAGGATCCGCATACGGCAATGCTGTCCTGCAACGATGGATTCCGGCCTGTCAGCTTCTATCTGGAGGCGCTGGAAGAAGCTGTGCCGCACCGCTGAGACGGAAGTTCCACGCTCATATATGGAATTGCGCCGTAACTATTGCATAAGTGGCACAATTTTGATAAAACTATAAGCAGGAATCATATTTTTGGGAGGTTTGAACAAGATGAGTTACGAAGCGGAATACGCGAAAAAGTTAACGACCCCGGAAGAAGCTGTGAAGATCGTCAAGAGCGGCGACTGGATCGACTACGGATGGTGCGCCAACCATCCTCTGGTGCTGGATAAGGCGCTGGCTGACCGTATGATCAAGGAACCGGATCTGACGGACCTGAAATTCAGGGGCGGCGTCTGCCTCTGGATGCCCGAGGTTGCCAAGATCCCCAATGCCAAAGAGAGAATGTGCTGGAATTCCTGGCACAGCTCCGGTTATGAAAGAAAACTGACTGACAAGCGGATCGGCTACTATATTCCTCTGCGTTTTTCCGAACTGCCCAGAAATTACCGTGATAATATCAAACATGTCGACGTCGCTTTCATCCAGGTCGCTCCGATGGATCAGCACGGGTACTTCAACTTTGGCCTGAGTGCAACGGATATTGCCGCCGTCATCGAATGCTCCGACAAGGTCGTCGTGGAAGTCAACAAGAACATGCCCGTCGTGCTCGGCGGTCATGAAGTCAGTGTCCATATCGATGATGTGGATATGATCGTCGATAATGGCGGCCAGCCCATCGGCCAGCTGCCGAGCGGCCAGCCCAGCGAAATCGATGAAGCCGTAGCCAGACTGATCGTACCGGAAATCCCGGACGGTGCATGCCTCCAGCTCGGCATTGGCGGAATGCCGAATGCTGTGGGTGCCATGATTGCCAAGAGTGATCTGAAGGATCTGAGCGTCCATACGGAAATGTATGTCGATTCCTTCGTGGATATTGCCCGGGCCGGCAAACTGACCTGTGCGAAAAAGGCCATCGACAAGGGCCGTCAGGTATTTACCTTCGGCGCCGGCACCCAGAAGCTCTATGATTATGTCAACAACAACCCTGCCGTCATGGCCGCACCGGTGGATTACGTCAACGATGCCCGCGTGATCGCGCAGATCGATAATTTCATGTCCATCAACAACTGCATCGAAGTGGACCTGACCGGCCAGGTTTCTTCAGAATCTGCAGGCCACAGGCACATCAGCGGTGCCGGCGGACAGCTCGACTTCATGCTCGGTGCCTACCTCTCCAAGGGCGGCAAGAGCTTTATCTGCTGCTCATCCGCCTTTACCGGACACGACGGCGAGACCAAGAGCCGCATTGTCCCGACTCTGACCCCTGGCGACGCTGTGACCGCTACCCGCACGAACCTGAACTATTTCGTCACCGAATACGGTATTGTCAACCTGAAAGGCATGACGACCTGGCAGAGAGCGGAAAAACTGATTTCCGTAGCGCATCCGAAAGTCCGCGAACAGCTCATCAAAGATGCGGAAGAACTGGGCATCTGGAGAAATTCCAACAAGAGATGATCCGGTACGGAGCCTCCTCCTGACGCGCTGCGCAGCCGTTCCTGAGCAGGGCTCCGTGCATCCGGCATGGATGCTATGCCATCCCGATTGTGCCGGATGAGTGATACAAAAACAAAAAACAGAGACTGTGAAATGAAAAACTTCCACAGTCTCTGTTTTTTTGTACCCGGAAAGGGCCTTTCATACGATCCGCGTCAGATCCATGGCATTCACATTGTAGTAATAGTCCTTGATCAGGCCGATGAAATACAGGATATATTTGGGGATGTAGTGATTGTCATTATAGGAAAGGTACAAATTATGATGGACGGGACTGTTCCTGTACAGCAGCGGAAAGATGTTCACGTCTTCGGCCAGCTGTTCCCGTTCGTTGATGAGCGGCATGGTCGTACTGAAGGTGGCTGCCAGGGCTTTTGTGGCAAGCTGGGAGCTCAGGCGCATCAGTGCTGACTGGAGATAGACCCGGGGAACCCCTCCGGCATCTTTGAAGCAGTTGCTGATGCTGGTCCCCAGCTGATTGGGAGGCGTGATGATATAGAAGGGAAGTTCCAGAAAGTCCGCCAGGTGTGCACCCCGGCGTGATTTTTTCTTGATTGTCTGCAGGTTTTCTCCGTAATAATTCCTTAACAGGCGGTCTGCCACCAGCAGGTAGACCTGATTGGACAGGAGGGGGATGGAATTGAAACCGGGCGCGTCCTCTTTTTCCACGGTCAGCACGACATCCAGCTTCTCTTCCTGCAGATCTTCCCGGAGATGGTTGGTGGTATCGTCCGTGAGCTGGATGGAGACGTGGGGATACCGTTTGCTGAACATGGGAAGGATGGCCGGCAGCGTCACATAGTAACGGATGAAGCTGGCTCCAAACCGGATGACACCGCTTGATTCATCCAGGATGTCCGCCAGGGAACCTTTGAAATCCTGTTCACTGGCCAGGACTCTTTCGGCAAATTCCAGCAGTGCCATACCGGCAGCGGTCAGGGCCAGATGGGGTTTGCGGTAGAACAGGGGGGTGCCGCACTGTTTTTCCAGACGGGCAATGTGATTGCTCAGGGTCTGCTGGGACAGGTAGAGCTTTTTGGCCGTCTGGGTCATGTTCATATCCTTTGTCAGTTCTTTGAAATAATGCAGGCTTTCGATATCCATATATTCTCTCCACAAAGTTAATTTGTTGATATTTAAAATATATACTGTTTTACTTTGTTAAGTCAAGAGGGTATCATACAGATGTCGAAGGAAATAAAAGAAAAGAATGAAAAGCGGAAAATCATTGAATATATGGAAAACGGAGGAAATGAAAATGGGCTGGAAAATCTTACTGCCGCAGGAAATCATGGAAGAAGGCCGGGAACTGCTGGAAAAGCACGGTCATACGATCATTAAAGGACGGGGCTTCGAGACTGCAGACGTGCTGGCTGACTTCAAGGAATATCAGCCGGATGCGATGATCGTCCGCATTACACCGATCACGCGTGAAGTCATCGAATCCAATCCGAACCTGAAGGTCATTGTCCGCCACGGTGCCGGATTCGATGCACTGGATGTCAAGGCCTGCCATGACAACGGAGTCCAGGCACTGTATGCACCGGTGGCCAACAGCACGTCCGTGGCAGAAACGGCCCTGATGCTGATGCTGGAATGCAGCCGGAACGTTACGGTGCTGCACAAGACCTGGGTCCAGGATTATTACAAGGCCAAGCTGAAGGTCCGCAAGAATACCCTGAGCGGAAAGACCGTGGGGATCGTGGGCTGCGGCAATATCGGAAGCCGGCTGGCCAAGCGGGCCCTTGCCATGGAAATGAATGTCCTGTGCTATGATCCGTACAAACCGGCCAAAGATTTCCCCGACGGCGTGGAAGTAGTGCGGGATCTGGACCGGATCCTGACCGAAAGCGACTACGTATCCCTGCATGCTCCCAACACTCCTGTAACAAGGAACATGATCAACAAGGAAACGCTCGCCAGGATGAAACCCACCGCCTTCTTGATCAATACCGCCCGGGGAGCCCTGGTTGTCGAAGAAGATCTGTATGAAGCCTGCAAGAACGGAGTCATCGCCGGAGCCGGCCTGGATGCCATCCGGAAAGAACCGGTGGATCCGGCAAACCCGCTGCTGACCCTGGACAATGTGATCATCTATCCTCATATCGGCGGGAATACCACGGAAGCGGCTCACAGGGCTTCTTACTTCTCCGCCATGGGGATCGAAGAAATCTACGAAGGCAAACAGCCTACCTGGCCCATCCACGACATCGACTACAAATCCGCAAAGACGTATACGGATGTGAAGAAGCCGGACAAGAAACCTGCCGGGATGTTTGATTACTGAGCAGCGAAGACGGCGAGGATATAAATTCTACTGAAAACGGGAGGTCACTCAAATGTCCATCGGCAATCGTATTTTCCTGAAGAAACCGGAAGCTCCGGAAGAACTGTTAAAAGCTTTCAGCACCATCCCCTGTGCCAATATTTCAGACACCATGGGACGTCTGGTGGGGATGCATCCCCGCATCAGGCTGCAGAGCGCACCCAAGAACCCGATCAATGTGGGCCGTGCCCTGACCATCAAGACCCGCAGCGGGGACAATCTGATGCTCCACAAGGCCCTGAACATGGCAAAGCCCGGAGATGTGCTGATCGTTTCCAATGATGGCGGCGAAAGCTACCGCTCCCTGATCGGAGAAATCATGTTCACCTATCTGGCTTCCACCGGCGCCGCCGGCATCATCATCGACGGACCTATCCGGGACATCGATGCAGTCCGGAAAATGGAAATGCCCATTTACGCCACCGGTACAAATCCGGCCGGCCCCTACAAGGAAGGCCCCGGCGAAATCAATGTGCCCATTTCCTGCGGCGGGATCAGCGTGAATCCGGGAGATATCATCGTCATGGATGAGGATGGAGTCATCGTCATCCCCCTGCAGGAGGCAGAAACCGTACTGGTGAATGCCCGCGCTTTCCAGCAGAAGGATGAGGCCAAACTGCTGGCTGCTCAGGAAGGCAGAGCCAAACGGGACTGGGTGGATGCCCTGATTGCAAAGAAAGAAGTGGAGATCATCGACAAAGCCTACAATGAATGATTGCAGGACGCAGTGATCATGCTCTTTTGGAGCGGGCCGGGAACAGCATGTCTGTTCCCGAGCCGCTTCCTGAAAAAAATCAGAATATTTCTTCGCTGAATAGATCGTTTTTGCCATAATACAAGCAATTTGAGGTGCAATATGACAATCCGTGCATTAATGAATATGATGACCGCCGTAAGTATCTTCATCCTGGTGGGCTTCTTCGTCCGGGAATTCGTTAAGCCTCTGCAGAAACTCTTCCTGCCGGCTTCCCTGGTGGGCGGCCTGGTGATGCTGGGGCTGGGGCAGCAGGGAATCGGCCTGATCACGGTTCCCAAAGTGCTGGGCAGCGTTCCCGGTGTCCTGATCGATATCGTGATGGTTTCCCTGGTATTCGGGGTCAGCTTCAACCGGAAGATGCTCCATTCCTATCTGGATTATGTGTGCCTTCCCATGCCGGCCTATGGCATGCAGATGTGTGTCGGCACCCTGCTGGGAGCTCTTTTGAGCGGTATCTGGCCGGGCCTGCCTGCGGGCTGGGGCGTCCTGGGGGTGTTTTCTTTCCACGGCGGCCATGGCACGGCTGCAGCTGCGGCGGCTTCTTTTGAAAAACTGGGGTATGAAGGCCATATGGCCATCGCCATGGTGCTTTCCACTGTGGGCCTCATCATAGCCATGACCGTGGGAATGATCCTCGTGAACTACGGCGTCCGGAAAGGCTGGGGAACGTACGTCAAGGAACCTACCAAGCAGCCGGATTATTTCTATGGCGGGGCTCTGCCCGCAGATCAGCGGAAATCCGTCGGGACCACGGTGACCACTTCCATCAGCATCAACCATCTGGCCCTGCAGTTCGCCTGGCTGATGGGCGCTCTGTTCATCGGGCAGCAGATCTTTGCCGGCCTGAATACCTTCCCGGCTTTCAAGGCCCTGCATCTGCCGAGCGTGCTCCATGGTGTAATCGGGGGTGCCGTGATGTGGTACCTGATCGAACTGCTCCATCTGGAAAAATTCGTGGATCTGAAGACCATCAAACTGCTGTCCGGTTTCTTCCTGGAACTGGTGGTGTTTACGGCCATGGCCACGCTGAACCTGAAATTCGTTTCCACCTATGCCGTGCCTCTGGCCATCTACTGTGTGGTCCTGACCGCGCTTACGGTGCCCCTGGTGCTGTTCTGTGCCCGGAAATTCGCCAAAGAAGAATGGTTTGAAAAGGCCTGCATGTGCTTCGGTGCTGCCACCGGCAACACTTCCACCGGCCTTGCTCTGGTCCGTTCCATCGATCCCAACTCGGAATCCCATGCGGGGGACAGCCACGGCATCTATTCGACGCTGATGTCCTGGAAAGATGTCTTCGTCGGGCTGACGCCCATCTGGCTGAGCACGGGCGTCGGACTGACCGCTGGAGTGGGCGCTGCCATCTTCGTGATCTTTATGGCAATCGGATTCATTTTCTTCAATACGCACAGGAAACTGGCATAGATAAAGGAAACCGTCCGTTTATAAAAATGGAGAAACTGTCCGCTCCCCTCTGCAGGTCAGTTTCTCCATTTTTAATTTCATGACAGCAAAATGCATTTGTACCATCTTAAGGAGTAAACAGTTTTAAATTAGTTGTTTTTTGTATGCAAGGAGGAGAAAAGAAAAATGACACCAATGACCCTGGCACTGGGCATCCTGGCCATTACCATCATCCTGTTCATATGGGAACCCTTTCCAATTGCGGTGACTGCTGTTCTGGCTTCGCTTTCCTATGGATTCCTGGGAATCGTGAAGATGAATACAGTTTTTGCATCCTATGACAATAATACCAATATCCTGCTGGCCGGTATGATGATCGTAGGTTCGTCCCTGTTCCATACGGGCATTACTGATGCCATCGGAAAAAAGATGGTGGCGGTGACCGGAAAAAGTGAGCGGAATATCATTCTGGCAACCTTGATCGTTTCCTGTATCCTGAGTTCTGTATGCAGCAATATCGGGGTCATGGTGGCCTTGGCACCGCTTGTGACTGCCATGTGCGTGACGGCTGGCATAGGGCCTTCCCGGGCACTTCTGGGACTTTTGTTCGGAGCACAGTTCGGGGGCTTTATCACCCTCGTAGGGGTAGGTTCCAATGCAGCAGCGGCAGCTACTATGGGAGAACTGGGACTGACGCCTTTTGGGTTCTTCAGCATCACTCCTTTTGGCATCGGAGTGTGCATCGTCGGGACGCTGTATTTTACTTTCATTGGAGCTAAAATGATTCCCGATACCGGATATATCCCGGAATTTGCCAAGACGGAAAAGAAAGAACTGAACAAATCCAAGGCAACTATTGCTTCTGTAACCATGCTGGTTGTATTGGCTGTCATTGCGTCCGGAAGCAAAGTGATTCCCATGCATGTGGCAGCAGTCCTGGGGGCCTGCGTTATTATAGCTACCCGCTGCATGACACTGCAGGAAGCTCTGAAGGCCGTTGACTGGAACTGCCTGATCCTGGTGGGTGCCCTGAGTGTGATCTCTGCCGGCGTAAAGAACAGTGGAGCCGGTCAGGCGGTGGCTGATCTGATTATCCACACCCTGGGCGACAATCCCAGCCCCTTCATGATTTCCACGGTGATTTTCTGGGCAGCTGCGGCTTTGACCCAGATCATGTCCAATATTCCTACTATCCTGGTGTTCATGCCCATCGGGGTGTCCATTGCTCAGCAAATCGGAGTCAGTCCCTATCCGGTAGCCATGATTATTACGCTTGCCGGTGCGGCCTCCTATGCAACACCTTTTGCTGCGCCTCAGAATATGATGACCGTGGGGTGGACTCAGTATAAATTCCTGGATTTCCTGAAAATCGGTCTGCCCATGGTTGTCCTGACCTATCTGGTGATTGTCGGGCTGATTCCTGTTTTCCTGCCCTATTGAGAAAGGATCAAGCGGATGTTTCCTTTAAAAGGTTTTTATGATCTCCATGTCCATCCTTCTCCGGATGTGAAAAAAAGAAAATTTACGGATCCGGAACTGGCAGCCCGTCTTGCTGCGGCAGAAATGGGCGGAGTTGTGCTCAAAAATCATTTTTCTGAAACAGCCAGCCGTGCTGCATTGCTGCAGGAACAGTTCCCTCAGTTGAAGATTGCAGGTGGTATCGTGCTGAACCGGCCTAACGGAGGCATCAATCCTTACGCTGTACAAAACTGCATCGAGCTGGGTGGAAAGTTCCTGTGGATGCCCACTTTGGACGCCAGGAAATATCAGCTGTGCAAGCATCCGGAAATGAAGCCGGAAGAAGCAGAAAAATTTTTATATCTTCTGGATGAAGCGGGCAATCTCCTTCCTGCTGTCAGGGAGGTGCTGCAGCTGGCTGCCGAAGTGGATCTGACCGTGGCCACTGGCCATATCAGTGCAGAAGAAGGGAAAAAAGTTGTAGCAGCGGCCAGAAAATCCGGTGTAAAGAAAATCATCGTTACCCATGCCGATAACCCGGCAGATTTCTATTCTGATGCGGAACAATTGGAATGTGTAAAAATGGGCGCAGTCATCGAGCACTGCTGTTTTAACGTTTATAACGGACAGACATCCGTCGCAGAACTGGCACGGCAGATCCGTCTGGTGGGCTGCGGACATGTCCTGCTGTCTTCCGATTTCGGTCAGCCCGGCTCCCCTTACCCGGATGAAGGCCTGAGCCAGATGGCAGAAGCTTTGCTGGCAGAGGGATTCACAGTTTCTGATATAGAAGAAATGATGAAAAAAAATCCCGAAAAACTGCTGGGAACAGGGTGCTGAAAATAGCGCCGGCAATACCGGGAATCAGTGCAGGTCATCCAGAAAACTGGCAATCAAAACAGAAGACTTTTTGTGAGCAGTGAACTGACCCTCAATTGTCAGAATCAAAATCTGATGATTGGGGGCCAGTTTTATAATGGCAAAAAGAGCTGCAGGTCCAGGCAACAGATACTGAAAGAATGCTTTGCAAAGAGCCGTCGGATATCAATTCCCGGCTGCATGTATCGAGTGTTTCCAGACAAGAAAATCATTGCTATGGACAGCAGCTTGTGAACAGATCGGAAATGACAGCTTCAAAAACGGGATAAAGAAATTTTCTGTTTTCAGGGAAAAAGTTTCAATAAAAGCGGCTTATCAAACCAGTGAGGTTTTTTATCTGTTCCCGGACTTTCCTGGTTTGTCCGGACGATTTTTGCAGGAAAAGACAGGCCCTGGACGGCACGGAGAAAAATTATCCCGGCTATGTCTTATTTGAAGGATGCTTTTCGGCAGGAATGATGGTAAACGAATAATTTTTATTGACGTGTATTCCTTTTGGATGGTATACTGTTTTCCATTAGAGGGAAAAGTATGCCCATTAGTTAATTAAAACTAACTTGAAAAGAAAAATATGTGTAAAAAACAAGAGATAATGCGAAAATAAATTAGAGGAGGCTAATTGTGAAGAGAAAATCTGCACTTTTGTTTTTCCTGATGCTGCTTGCAGCCATCTGTTTCGGAGGCTGCGGCAAGACGGGGCGGACACCTTCGGAACCGGCCGAGAGGGCAGGGTTTGTGCTGCCGTATCCACAGTTCATGAGGGACCAGGGAATGCCGGAGCAGGTGGTGCTGCCTAAAAAGCCGGAGCGTGTGATTTCTCTTACGAATACGCCTGTGCTGGCACTGTATGAGCTCGGCGTGAAGCAGGTAGGCATTCCGGATACGAAAATCCTGGACTGGCCTGAGGAGCTTCGCAGCGGGGCGAAACTTTTTCAGACGGGGATGCGGACCAGTATCGATATGGAAGCGGTGGCAGCCCTTAAACCGGATCTTGTGGTCTTGGGGCTCCATGCAAAGGATACATACGGCAAACAGCTGGAACGGGAAAAGATCCCTGTGTATTATGCAGCGGCGGGCCCCACGGTTTCCTATGAGCAGGTGAAGGCAATGACCCTGTGCCTTGTCGATGCATTCGGAAAGGGCAGCAAAGCCGGAGAAGATATAAGGCAGCGCTTTGCCGCCACGGAACAGGCCATGGAAAAGGCACGTGCGGCCTATGGCGGCCGGAAGGTCATGATCATCCAGGGCGCACCGCCCCGGCTCTATGTGCAGAGCGAAGCCGGGACCGTCGGTTCCATGTTCCGGCTGCTGGGTTTCCAGAATGTGATCGACCGTTCCCAGGGGACCATGTTTCCTTTGAATCAGGAGGAGGCTCTGGATTATCAGCCAGACCTGATCGTTTTCGTAACGGCCATGGGCGGGGCCGAAGACATGCAGAAGATGATGGCGGAGGAAATGGCTGTACGCAGCAGCTACTGGAACCATTTTGCCGCTGTACGGGAGGGCAGGATTCCTGTACCTGCCGCGGTGGTACGCCATTTCGGGCGGCATTGAGGAAATCAGCCAGATCAACGGACTGATCAGTGAGCTGGACAAACTGAAGGGGGCAGCACAATGAGCCGCCGGACGAAGTATTACTGCCTGCTGCTGGTGGTGCTGCTTGCAGCTGCGGGCATCGTTGCGGCGGGAATCGGCAGCAAATGGATCCCGCCGGGAGAAATTATCCGGGGACTTGCGGATTCCGACAGCATGGTAAGGATCATCGTCATCAATCTCCGTCTCCCCAGGATCCTCATGGCTCTCCTGATCGGTGCCGCTCTTTCGCTTTCGGGAGCACTGCTCCAGGCCGTCATGGGGAACCCGCTGGCAGATCCGGGCATCATCGGGGTTTCGGCCGGCGCTGCCGCAGCAGCGACTTCCGTCATGCTGCTGGCACCGACGCTTCTTGCTTCGGTCCCTCTTTTTGCTTTTGGCGGTGCACTGTTTGCCTGTGTCCTCATTTATATCATGGCCTGGCGCCGGGGCATAGACCCGGTCCGGATCGTCCTTTCCGGGGTGGCCGTCAACACGGTCCTCGGGGCTTATACTTCTTTCCTGCAGCTTCTCAACGCGGACAATCTTTCGAATGTCCTGGGCTTTTTAAACGGCAGTCTGTCGGGCCGCAGCTGGGATCAGGTGGAAACTGTGGCTGTTTATGCGGCTGTGGGGATAAGCGCCGCGTTCCTGTGTACCAAGAGCGCCAATATCCTGCAGCTCGGGGATGATGTGGCAAGGAGCCTGGGCGTCAATGTCAATGCCCTGCGGATCATCCTTTCGGCTGTGGGTGCATTCCTGGCGGCCGCAACGGTGGCCGTGGCCGGGATGATCGGTTTCGTGGGTCTTGTGGTCCCGCACATTACCCGCATGCTTGTGGGCCCGAATTACCGCGACCTTATGCCTGTAGCCGCTCTTATGGGCGGACTCATCCTGCTGTGCGCGGATACGCTCGGCCGGGTCCTTGTTACGGGCATGGAGATCCCTGTCGGGGTCATCATGGCCATTACGGGCGGGCCTTTCTTCTTGTACATGCTCCGCAGGAGACAGTCATTATGATGGAAATCAGTGGAATCAAGATCGATGTGGGATATACCGGACGGACCGTATTGAAGGATTTTGACATTACGGTGCGCCAGGGAGAGATTACGACGTTTGTGGGACCGAACGGGTCGGGAAAGTCGACACTCCTCAAGACGCTGACGCGTCTGATTGCCTGCCGCCGGGGCGTTGTCCGCTGCGGCGGAGTTCCTCTGGACAAGGTGCCGGGCAGGGAGTTTGCCCGTCATGTGGGAGTCCTGCCGCAGCAGCATATCGCACCGCCGGGCTTCCTGGTCAGGGATCTTGTCGGTTTCGGCCGCGTCCCGTACCAGAGCTGGCATTCGGGGCTGTCCAGGGAAGATGAGGAAGCTGTAGAAAAAGCCATGAAGGCAACGGGCGTCTGGCAGCTGCGGGATAAGACACTGACGGACTGTTCCGGCGGCGAAGCACAGCGGGTATGGATCGCAACGGTCCTTGCCCAGGAACCGGATATCCTCTTTTTGGATGAACCGACGACATTCCTCGATATCTCGTACCAGCTCGAGATCCTTCGCCTTGTGAAGAAACTGAACCGGGAACTGGGCATGGGAGTCGTCATGGTCCTCCATGACCTGGCTCAGGCCATGGCCGTAAGTGACCGTATCGTCGTCATCAAAGATGGCCGGAAATACGGGGAAGGACCACCGGAATCCGTGATCACGCCGCAGATGATGCGGGACGTGTACCACGTGGGGTGCCGGATGGTCCATGTGGAAGGAAGGGAGAGACCGGTACTGGTTTATGATGAAATCAGCTGAAGCAGGGGACCGCACGATGCTGCTGCGCTCTTTCCTGTCATATTTTCAACACTACAGAGGTCCCGTGGCCCTGCTGCTCTTTGTTTCGATGGCAGGAGGACTGGCTGAGCTGGTCTTTCCCATGGGGGTACGGCATGTGCTCCAGCTGGATCCGGCTGCGGCGCCCTGGCGGCAGATCCTTCAGTGGGTGCTGCTCCTGGGCTGCTGTTACCTCCTGAATTTCGCTCTTCTCTTCCTGGGATCCTATTACAGCGGAAAGCTCAGCGCGGGCATGGAAAATGACATGCGTGAAGCCCTTTTCCGTCATCTGGAGCATCTGCCTTTCTCTTTTTATGACCGGACCCGGACGGGTCAGCTCCTGGCGACGCTCATGGGGGACCTTGCGGAAGCGGGGAACCTGGCTGCCCGCATCCCGGGCGACTTGATCGTCGGTGCCTTCAGTGCGGCCGGGACCATCTGTCTCCTGCTGTATCTGAACCGCACCCTGGGTTCTGCCGTTGTGGTCCTCATGGCCGTCAAGGTCCTGCACACGGTTGCCATCAACACGCGGCTGCGCCGGCGCTATGATGCGAACCGGCACGAATTCGGCCATCTGTCCGCTCTGGGCGAGGAAGCTGTGAACGGAGTGCGCATGGTCAAGGCCTATACGGCTGAGGAGCGGTGCGCTGAAACGTTCCGGACTGCGGCACGGCGCTATCTGAAGGCACGGGTTTCAGCCTTTCGGCTGGATGCCTACTTTGGAGCGAGCATCAACTTATTCACCAACAGCATCAATCTCTGCATCCTGCTTCTCGGTGCGTGGGAGATCCGGGCGGGCGCCATGACCTATGCCGATCTGACAG
>OMYF01000093.1 GCA_900315205.1 uncultured Acidaminococcus sp. | reverse complement strand
CTTGCTGACCTTCTTCCAAAACTGTGGAATCCATCTCTTGCGGCCGGGCTGGAGGCCCTGGCCCGTAAGCATCAGAAATGGGGCTGTGGAATAACAGTTCCTTAAAAAACAAAAAAGGATATTCGGTTCTTACGAATCGGAAATCCTCTTTTCATAGAAAGTATTACAGTTTTCATCGGCCATAATCGGTATAAAGCAGATGGCAGCTAATAAAATGGATTTCCTGATGGAAAGGGGGAAGTACACTCTGTTTTTCGTTTTTCTATGCGGAGTAAAAAAACAGGCTGTGAAAATGACTGCTCAATTTTTCACGGATCATTTTCAATCGTCAGGGATTCCTTACATCAGCGCATCTGTCAAAGAAAAAAGCATAGGCATCTCTTTGCAAAGAGATCTGCCGGATATAAGAGGACTGTCGGAATGCGGCAGTCTTCTTATAGTTTGCGCTGTTTCCCTCTTTCGCGGCCCCGTGAGCCGTGGTAAAATAAACAAGACTCATAACGCAGATGTTTTTGGCAGAGGTGAGCCTGCAGACTGATCCTGCCAAAGGGACGCGGGAGTCATTTTTTTTATGTCCGTATGACGGTAAGTCCCGGACATGCGGATAATACAGCGTGAGAGGATGATGGGATGTGGAAAGCAATTCGAAAATAAGGGTCAGGCTGACAGTGATCGTTGTGGGGATCATCATGCTGTTTTTTATTCCCGCCACTTTTTTCCCGGCGGAAACGAAACAGGTCTGCAATGTCGTCGCCAGTTATATCTGCCGGAATCTGGCCTGGCTGATGTTTGCCTGCTATCTCGCTCTGGTCTGCGGAGCTGTGTACATGTCTTTTTCAAAGCACGGCCGCGTGCGCCTCGGCGGGAGGGACGCCAAACCGGAGTATACCAATTTTGAGTACATTTCGATGAATATGTGTTCTGCCCTGGCCGCCGGCGTGGTTGTCTTCGGCTTTACGGAATGGATATACTATGTCAATACGACACCATTCCAGATCGAGCCGGGGTCGGTGCGGGCTTTCGAGTATGCCGCGGCGTACCCGCTGTTCCACTGGGGCCCGACGATGTGGGCCCTGTACGTGCTGCCGGGGATTTCCATCGGGTATCTCTACTACAATAAGAAGTGCATGACCTCGTGGTCACTGGCCGAAGCCTGCAAACCCGCCCTGGGCAGATACGGCAATACTTTCAGTCCCCTGATCGAAGTGATGGCCGTATTTTCCACGGCAGCCGCCTGCTGCACCACGGTCGGCCTCGGGACGCCGGTCATCGCCCAGCTGTATGCCGTCATCACCGGGACCAAAGTGACGTTTGGAATGAAAATGGCCGTGATCGGCGTCTTCTTCATTTTCCTCGTCATTTTTGGCGCCACACCGCTGAAAAAAGGCATGGCCCGGATCAGCAAATGGAACGTGTATCTGGGGCTGGTACTGCTGGGCCTGGTCCTTCTGATCGGTCCGACTTCCTTCATCCTGAATACATTCTGGCAGGCAATCGGCACGAATATCTCCAGCATCGTGAGCATGAGCTTCTATACCGATTCCATTGGGAAAGGGCTCCTGAGCCCTGACTGGACCGTGTTTTACATCGTATGGTATCTCGGGATCGCTGCCAAGACGGGCATCTGGGTCGCCAAGATTTCCTACGGCAGGACATTCAAGGAAATCATGTGGGCCGTCTGCATCTGGACCTCCATTGCCTGCTGGGCAAGCTTCTCCATTTTGGGGAACTATGCGATGGATATCGAACTGTCCCAGGGTGTCCCGTATTCCCTGCTGATCAAGAAGCTTGGCCAGAATGGCGTCATCGCCGATATCGTCGGGCATCTGCCCGCATCGACGGTCTTCATGGCCGCTTTCATCGCGCTGATTTTCCTGAATATCGCCACATCCGCCACTTCTTCTGCCAACACGACGGCCCTGATGACTTCCAAAAATCTGAAGACCACGGAAGAACCGTCCTTCTTCTTCAAACTCTTCTGGATCCTGATGGTCTTTGCCATTCCGGTCGCCTTCCTGCTGATCGAACAGGCTACCCATGTGGCGGCGCTCTCGATCATCAAGAAATTCAACAGCATCATGTATCTGCCGCTCATCACGCTGGCCCTGCTGGTCTGCTGGTCCTTTGTCAAAGTGTACCGGGAGGACCTGAAAAAGGGACTCGTCGATTTCGAGCTCGACCGCAAATGACCCTGTGATAAAACGGGCGGCCGTGCGGCCTGTCAAAAAATATAAGCGCAAAATTCCTGTGCCGTCAGCCGGAGCCACCGGCCGGCGGCATTGTCATATCCTGCGGCGCAT
>OMYF01000039.1 GCA_900315205.1 uncultured Acidaminococcus sp. | reverse complement strand
CAATACGGCTTGAGCCAAGCCAGCGCCTTGAGACGCAGCCGGTAACAGGGGCTTATAGCCCCAGAGCAAACCGCCCGTTTTACGGGCGGTGCTGATTTTATACTGGAGCGTATTTACAGCAGCAGGGACGGAGAAATGAGTCCCCTGAAAGAAGTTCCCTCCTCAGGGGCAAAATCTGTGTCTGCGCCGCTGCTGCCAGCAGGCTGTAGATCAAATCCAATCCCTGTATAAACACAAAAATCCCCGGAGAAGAAAGGGAACGCAAGCCCGCTCCGCTTCCTTCTCCGGGGATTTTCATTTTTCCTGATCAGCGCGGTTCCACCAGCAGCTTGATAGCAGTACGTTCTTCTCCATCAATCGTGATGTCGATGAACGCAGGGACACATACAAGATCCATGCCATGGGGAGCCACAAAGCCCCGAGCAATAGCTATGGCCTTTACTGCCTGGTTCAGAGCACCAGCTCCGATTGCCTGGATTTCAGCCTTGCCATTTTCTCTCAAAACGCCTGCCAAGGCACCTGCTACAGAGTTTGGATTAGATTTTGTTGATACTTTTAGTACATCCATTTTTGTCCCCCCATTAAAAAAATGAAATCATATCAAAATAGAAATGATTAAATTTAAGGTTATTATAACACAAAAAACGTATTTTACTAGGTTTTTTTTGAATAATGTTTGTATTTTTTTACGGACGGGATGGATCTTCCCGGCTCAGCATATAGGCATACAGGATTGCCAGAGTCTTGGAATCATAGATTTCCTGCCGCTTTATCATGTCTTTTACCTGCTTTTCGGAAAAGACCGCGATATCGAGGAACTCATCCTCATCAGGATGCTGGGCGCCCCGCTGCAGCCCCGTGGCTGCATAAAGATGAATCGTTTCGTTGGTGAAGCCCGGTGTCGTCACGATGCTCGTAAGGTAGTGCCACTCCGTGGCCGTATACCCCGTTTCTTCGGAAAGTTCGCGTTTTGCGCTCTCCAGATGATCTTCCCCTTTTTCAAGTTTCCCTGCCGGGACTTCATAGATGACGGAGTTGACAGGATAGCGGAACTGACGGACAAAAATCATATCGCCGTTCGGCAGGACCGGCAGCACGGCTACCGCTCCCTGATGCAGGATGTATTCCCGCGTCGTGTCGTGCCCGTTCGGCAGCCGCACCGCGTCCTTGTAGACATGGAGCAGCCGCCCGCTAAAGACGTTCTCCGAACTGATCTGTTTTTCATCCAACTTCGGATCATGCAAAACTTTCAGCAATCCAATCACTCCTTAACGCTGTTTTCGCTGTTTTTAAGTGCCCGCTTCCCTGCCGTTTCAGAAAAAGCGGCTCAGGAGGGGCCTTTTTCACCCGCGGGCCCGCCGCGCTTTGAAGCGCGCCGCCATCTCGAGCATCTCACGAGCGCTGCTGCGGGCCGACTCAGACCGCTGGGTCCCGCTCATCATGCGCATCAGCTCATCGACCTGACCTTCCTTGTCAAGGGGCGTGACGCGGCTCACGGTGCTCCCGCCCTCGACAGCCTTGGAAATATAGAGGTGGCGGTCCGCAAAGCAGGCGATCTGGGGCAGGTGCGTCACGCACAGGACCTGCCGCTTCTCGGCGATGAGGGCGATCTTCTCCGCCATTTTCTGGGCCGTCACACCGCCCACCCCCGTATCGATCTCGTCGAAGATCATCGTGGGCACGCCGAATTTTTCCAGAAGGACCGTCTTGACGGCCAGGGCAAACCGCGAAAGCTCGCCGCCTGAAGCGATTTTGCCAAGGGGCTGGGGTTTCATGCCGAGGTTCGCCGAAAAGAGGAACACGGCCTCATCCTGGCCGCTGCGGCCGCACTGGGGCAGCCGGCGGAAGGCAATCTCCACCTTGCCTTCCGGCATGGCAAGATCATGGATATGCGGCAAAATGGCGGCGCAGAAGCGGTCCGCCGCGTTTTTCCGCAGTGCCGTCAGCACATCGGCTCGCTCCTGCAGGGCCGCCCTGTCCTTTTCTGCCTTTTTGGCCCATTTTTCAATCGTATCGGACAGTTTCTCCAGTGCGTGGTACTCTTCCTCAGCCTTGGCGGCATAGGCAAGGACGGCCTCCAGGCTCCCGCCGTATTTCTGTTTCAGATGGTAGAGCAGATCGAGACGCGTCTGGGCCTCGTCCAGGGCCTGCTGATCATTCTCGTCAGAAGAGAGTCGGTCCGCCAGGTTCTGGCGCACGTCTTCCACGGTCTGCCAGGCCGAATCGAGGCTCCCGCTCAGGGTTTCGAGGGACGCGTCATAGGAAGAGACCTGATCGATGGCTTTGCGGGCCTCCGTGAGGCCATCGAGTACGCCCCCCTCCTCGCCTTCCAGGAGGTTATGGGCCGCAGCAAGGGCCTGCATGATCTTGTCGTGGCTCGCCAGGAGCCGGACCCGTTCGCGGAGCTCGCTGTCCTCACCGGGCTTTGGCCGGGCTTCGCGGATCTCTTTGATATCCGCGGCAAGACGGGCCAGATCATCGCCCTGATGGAGATGTTTGCCCTGCCAGTAGGCAAGTTCGCGGGCCGTCGCCTGATAGGCCTCATACGCTCCTGCATAGGCAGCACGGGCCGGACCGAGCTCCGCCTGATAATGGTCAAGGATGCTCAGGGCCGCGTCGGGACGCAGCAGGAACTGGTTCTCATGCTGGCCGTGGATATCCACCAGCAGGCTCCCCAGACGGGACAGGACGCGGACCGGCACCTGACGGTCATTGACAAAAGCCTGGCTCTTGCCCGATGCCAGCACGCGGCGCCGCAGAAAGAGCGTATCATCCTCTCCGTCGAGGGCAAGTTCCCGCAGCGCGTCCGTCACGGCCGGTGCATCCGCCAGGTCAAAGACCGCCTGGATGTCATAGGCTTCGGCGCCGTCCCGCAGATAGAGCACCGAAGCGCGCCCGCCCAGGACAATGCCCAGGGAATCGATGAGGATGGATTTCCCGGCACCCGTCTCACCGGTGAATACATTGAATCCATCGGAAAACTCCACTCGCAGCCGGTCGATGAGGGCAAAATGATGGATCTCAAGGGATGTTAACATACAAGCTGCCCCTTTCAGCCTTTTTTCTGCAGGATCTTCTGCTTGACTTCCTCCACATGCTCGCGCTGATCGATGACGAGAAGGATCGTATCATCGCCGGCGATCGTGCCCAGGACCTCTTTCCAGTTCAGATGGTCCAGGGCGTATGCCACAGCCTGGGCCGTCCCGGGCGGCGTGTGCAGCACGATGAGGTTCTCTGACGCCGTGACCGTCAGGGTGTAGTTGCGCAGCATGTCCTCCAGATGGTCCGGCGTGATCATCTGGTTCTGTTCCGATGGGAAACTGTACTTGTAGTGGCCTTCCTCATCGGGGATCTTGATCAGGAACATGTCCTTGATATCCCGGGAGACCGTCGCCTGGGTCACGTTGAAGCCGGCCTTCTTCAGCGCTTCCGCCAGATCGCTCTGGGTCTCGATGTTCTGCGTTCTGATGATTTGCTTGATTGCTTCCTGCCTGGATAGTTTCATAGCACACCTCTACATGATGGTCTGACCTTCATTGCGGAGCATCCGTTCCTGCCAGGTCGTGTAATAGGAAAAAGGACGGATCCTCGCGAACAAGGCATCAAAAGGACACCGTTCGATGATGACTTTCTGCTTGGCATCAAGTCCGGAGACGGTCATGCCGTCAGCGGAGATGATGATCTTTTCAAAAGGCGGATAGGGTTCCACCTCGATATTATCGGACATCGGGATGACAATGGGCCGCGCGTGGAGCGCATGCGGGCAGATGGGCGTGATGATCGTCGCGTCGAGCTTCGGATGGACGACGGGGCCGCCGGCGGACAGAGAATACGCTGTGGAACCAGTCGTCGTGGCGATGATGAGCCCGTCCGACGGGAAATTGGCAGTCGGTTCCCCTCCAAGTCGCAGCTTGAGCCGCGTCAGCCGGGAACGGTCCGCGCTTTCAAGGACCAGATCGTTGAGCGCATGGGCTTTTTTGATGATCTTTCCCCGGTCGAACAGCGTGAGCTGCAGCATGCTGCGGCGCTCGATCGTAAACTGCCTGTCCCGGAGATCCCGCAGGGTGCTCCAGAGATCCGGCAGGGAGGCTTCGGTCAGAAAGCCCAGCTTGCCCAGATTGATTCCCAGAAGCGGGATCCCTGCCGGGGTCACATAATGGGCCGCTCTCAGGATGGTCCCGTCACCGCCCAGCGTGAGCGCGACCGATAGTTTCTTCAGCGATTCCAGATCTTCCTGGTCATACGATGCCACGCCGAATTCGGCGGCCACCGCCTCCGGCAGGGCGATCCGGATATGTTCTTCCCTGCAGTATTTCACCATGTCGGGAAGGGTTTCCCGCACGAGTCTTTTCTGCAGGTTCGGAAAGATCCCGATCAAGATCTCTTCCATGCTTTTTCCCCCTCATTCCAGGGACTGATGCGATTCCTTCACCACCTGCTCTGGCAGCTGGTCCGGGACCCCGTCCCCGCCTTGCTTTGCAAGGTACAGAAGATATTCGATGTTGCCTTCAGGCCCGCGGATCGGCGAATAGGAAAGGCCGCGGGGTACAAAGCCCATTTCCCGGGCTTCCGCGAGCACCTTGCGGATGACTTCCAGATGCACGGCCTGATCGCGGACGACGCCTTTCTTGCCCACTTTCTCGCGCCCCGCTTCGAACTGGGGCTTGATCAGGCAGATCACGAATCCGTCGTCCTTCAGGATCTTGTAAGCGGCCGGAAGGACTTTATCCAGGGAGATGAAGGCCACATCGATCGTGACCGCATCCACAAGCTCTCCGAGGGAATCCGCTTCCAGGTAGCGCACGTTGGTCCGTTCCATGTTGACGACCCGTTCGTCACTGCGCAGCTTCCAGGCAAGCTGGCCGTAGCCGACATCGATGGCAAAGACCTTCCTGGCCCCGTGCTGGAGCGCCACATCCGTAAATCCGCCGGTGGAAGCCCCCAGATCAGCCACCACTTTCCCATCCAGCGTGACGGGAAAGACCTTGAGCGCCTTGTCGAGCTTATACCCGCCGCGGCTCACGAAAGGCATCTTCTTCCCCAGGAGCGTGATCTTCACATCGGGCCCCACGAGCGTGCCCGGCTTGTCGATCTTCTGGTCATCCACGAGGACTTCGCCCGCCATGATGACCGCCTGGGCCTTGCTCCGGGACTCGAAATAGCCCTGCTCCGTCAACAACACATCCAGTCTTTGTTTTTTCATTGCTGTTCTGCTCGCTTCCACTCGTCAAGACGAGTTGCTATGGTATCCGCCACCCCTTCAGGATCGAGCCGGAGGCTGCGGAGCAGCTGCGCCCGGCTTCCGTGCGGGATGAACCGGTCGGGCATGCCGAGGTTCAGGACCCGGAAGCCGCCCGCCGCATCCAGCCGTTCGAGCGCCGCCAGGACGCCTTCGCCGAAACCGCCGCAGAGGGCGTTCTCTTCAAGGGTGACGATGATTCTCTTTGTCTTTGCGGCCTCAAGCAGGGCCTTTTCATCAAGGGGCTTGGCGAACCGGGCATTGACGACGCCCGCCGCGATCCCCTTTTGAGCCAAAAGATCCGCCGCTTTCACGGCCGTATCCACCATGCTGCCGATGCCCCAGATGTCCAGATCCGCACCGTCCCGCAGGCGCTCGCTCACGCCGATTGCAAGATCGTGCAGCGGCCCTGTGGTATCCGCTCCCAGGCCGGCTCCGCGGGGATACCGCAGGACCGTCGGATGGGGACAGTGCACCGCCGTTGCGAGCATGTGCCGCAGCTCATCCTCGTCCTTCGGCGCCATGATGATAAGATTCGGGATGAGGCGCAGGTAGGACAGATCGAAATTCCCGTGATGCGTGGCGCCGTCATCTCCCACGAGTCCCGCCCGGTCGAGGCAGAGCGTAAACGGCAGGTCCTGCATAGCCACATCGTGGAGGATCTGGTCGAAAGCCCGCTGGGCAAAGGTGGAGTAGATGGCGACGACGGGATGGTAGCCGTTTGCCGCCATGCCGGCTCCCATCGTGACCGCATGCTGCTCCGCGATGGCCGCATCAAAGAAGCGGTCCGGATAGCAGCGGCCGAAGGCATCGAGGCCCGTCCCTTCGGGCATGGCCGCCGTGATGGCGACGATCTTCCGGTCTTTGCCGCCGAGCTCCACAAGGGTCCTGCTGAAGACGCTCGTATAGGAAGGCGGTGCGTCCGGATCGGTAATCTTCCGGCCCGTAGGGACTTCGAACGGTCCCGTGCCGTGGAACTTGTTCGGGCTCTGTTCGGCCGGCAGATAGCCCTTCCCCTTTTTCGTCAGCACATGGACGAGGACGGGGCAGTGCAGGGTCTTCGCCTTCTCCAGGGTCTCGACGAGCGCCGGGAGATGGTGCCCGTCCACGGGACCCAGATACGTAAAGCCAAGGTCTTCGAAGAACATGCCCGGCACGACGAAATATTTGAGGCTGTCCTTCAGGCGCGCCACCGTCTTCGCCACCGAATCGCCGATGGTCGGTATCGCTTTCAGGAATGCTTCGATATCCGCCTTGAAGCGGGAATAACTGGGTGCTGTACGCAGATCCGTCAGGTAGGCCGACAGGGCACCCACATTCCGCGAGATGGACATCTCATTGTCGTTCAGGACAACGATCAGGCGTTTTTTCAGGGCCCCCGCGTTATTGAGGCCTTCAATGGCTTCGCCGCCCGTCAGCGCGCCGTCGCCGATGACCGCCAGTACATTGTAGTCCTCGCCGGCAAGATCCCGCGCGCAGGCGATCCCCAGGGCCGCCGAGATGGAAGTGCTCGAATGGCCCGTGCCGAAACAGTCACAGGGACTTTCGTCCCGCCTGGGAAAACCGCAGAGCCCGCCGAACTGGCGCAGTGTCCGGAACGCTTCCTGACGCCCCGTGAGGATCTTGTGGACATAGGCCTGATGCCCCACGTCCCAGACAATCTTGTCGCGGGGACAGGAAAACACCTTGTGCAGGGCAACGGTCAGCTCGACGACGCCCAGATTCGGGGCCAGATGCCCCCCGTTGCGGGAAGTCACATCGATCAGCAGGGAACGGATTTCAGCGCACAGTGTCTCCAGTTGTTCATAAGACAATTGTTTCAGATCCTGCGGTGAATGAATATGCTGCAACAGATTCATGCGCTCGCCTCCAGCCCGTTATTTTTTGCGATTGTACAGATGCTCCGTGATGGCCGTGAGGACCTCCGCCTTCGCACCGAAGGGAGAAAGGGTCCTGCGGGCTTCCTCCAGAGTTTCTTTTGCCATCTCTTTAGCCTTCTCCAGCGAGAAGAGCGTCACATAGGTGGATTTATTCATCAGCGCGTCCATGCCGGCCTTCTTGCCCATCACGGCCTCATCCCCTTCCACATCGAGGATATCGTCCGTAATCTGAAAAGCCAGCCCGAAGAGACGGGCGAACTTCGTGAGCGTAGCGATCTCTTCTTCAGAACCGCCGCCCAGGATGGCACCGCCGCGGATCGATGCGACAAAGAGTGCCCCCGTCTTGGCTTCATGGAGCTGCTGCATCTGGGCCAGGGTGAGCTTCTTGCCTTCGGACGTGATGTCGAGGGCCTGGCCGCCGTCCATGCCGAACGGTCCCGCACAGTGCGCCACGAGTTTTACCACTTCGATCAGCTTCTCCGGTGCCACCCCGGTCTGGCCAAGCATGACTTCGAAAGCCTGGGACTGCAGTCCGTCCCCGGCGAGGACCGCCATGGCGTGGCCGAACACCTTATGGTTCGTCAGGCGTCCGCGGCGGTAGTCATCATTATCCATTTCGGGCAGATCATCATGGATCAGGGAGTACGTATGGATCATCTCGAGCCCTGCCGCCACGGGCAGGTACCGGGTGCCGTCGCCGCCCACGCAGTCGGCCGCAGCCATCAGGAGGATCGGACGGAGCCGTTTGCCGCCTGCCATGACACTGTAGCGCATCGCATCATCGACCGGCGAGATGCTGCCCCTGCCGATGACCTCATCGAGGAACTGGTTGACCAGGCCGCCCCGTTCCTTCAGATATGCTTTCAAATCCATTATGCCTTTACCTCCGGAAAATCAGTAAGTTTGTACTGGCCGTCGAGGGTCTCAGAAATGCTTTTGACCTCCTGCTCGGCCTTCTTGAGGACGGAGCCGCAGTATGCACTCAGTTCCTTCCCCTCCCGATATAACGCCAGGGTCTCTTCGAGCGGCAGGCTGCCGCCCTCGAGGGCCGTGACGATCTCTTCGAGCCGTTTCATGCTGTCTTCAAAGGATTTTGTCTTCGTTTTCTTCACTGCCATCTTTGCGTGCCTCCGCTGCCAATACCTGTGATTCGATGCTGCCCGCCGCAAGGACTGTGCGCAGCCTGTCCCCGTATCTGACGCTGCCTGAGTCCGTCACCACGCGGCCCTTCCCGTCGAGGGTGATGGAATAGCCCCGTCCCAGGATGGCCCGGGGATCCAGGGCCTGCAGTTTTGCCGCAAGGACCTTGTGCCGTTCCGCGCAGCCGCTGAGCTGCTTCTCTTCAGCCACATCGAGGCGGTGGGCCAGCTGATCGAGGCGCAGGCCCGTATTTTCAAAAAGTCTTTCGGGATACCGGAAACAGGGCCGCTCCGCCATCTGCCGCAGCTGGGTCCGGTCCCGTTCCAGCAAAGCTTCCATACTGTTTGTCAGCCGCCGGTCAAGTCCCTCGTACGCCGCCCGTTCTTTTGCCGTGTCCGGGACGGCAAGTTCGGCTGCCGCCGAAGGCGTCGCCGCCCGCAGGTCCGCCGCAAAATCGCAGAGCGTAAAATCGATCTCATGGCCCACGGCTGAAATGACGGGGATCTTTGACGCCACGACGGCCCGCACGACCCGTTCATCATTGAAAGCCCAGAGATCTTCCATCGATCCGCCGCCGCGCCCGACGATCAGGACGTCACACAGCTTCTGCCGGTTCATGAACTGGAGCGCGTGGACGATCTCAGGCGGAGCCTCCGTGCCCTGCACTTTGACAGGATACAAGAGGATCCGCACGGACGGATCCCGCCGGCCCGCCACGGTGATGATGTCACGCACGGCAGCCCCGGCGGAAGACGTGATGACGCCGACCGTACGGGGATGGGCCGGGATGGGCTTTTTAAGGGAAGGATCAAAGAGTCCCTCCGCGGCAAGGCGCTTCTTCAGGGCCTCGAAAGCCAGCATCAGGTCCCCGGCGCCGACGGGCATCAGCATATCCACATAGAACTGATACACACCGTCCCGCTCATAGACATCGATGCGGCCGATGCCGAGCACCATATCCCCGTTACGGGGCAGCGCCTTGAGACGCCGCGCGCTGCCGGCGAACATCACGCATTTAAGGAGGCTCTGGCTGTCCTTCAGATTGAAGTAGCAGTGGCCCGAAGGATAGCGCCGGAAATTGGAGATCTCGCCCTGGATCTGCAGGCTGCCCAGTTCCGGTCGGCTGTGAATCAGGCCTTTCACCACATCATTGACCTCTGAGACCGTATAGACTTTGCCGACGATCATGGTCTTTCCCTTTCTTTTTTCACGGCATAAAAGGCGCAGCCCACGGCGCCATCGACACTGTAGCGGGGATCGGGCGTCCAGACTTCGATGCCCTTCCCCTTGAGGTGCCGCGCAAGTTCGCGGCGGATCTCGTCATTGGCACTGACGCCGCCCACAAAGAGCACTTTCGTAAGCCCCTTGTTTTCGCAGACATGGCCGATGGTCTTCACCAGAGCTTTGGCAATGACCCGCTCCGTGCCGAGGGCAACAGAGGCCGGATCAGCGCCGGACTGAAGGGCGCGCAGGGCTTTTGTGGCAGGTCCGGAAAGGCTCATATTGGCGCCGTCCGTCCAGACCGGCAGAGGAAAAGCGCTTTCCGCTTTCTGTGCCAGTTCTTCCAGGGCACGCCCCGCCGGGAACGCAAGTCCCATGGCGACACCGACGCGGTCGATCATCTGCCCGGCATGGAGATCGATGCTCGTCCCCTGCGGCAGAAGGCTGAAGGAGCCGTCTGCCTGCCGCTCTGCAAGGAGCAGATCCGTCGTCCCGCCCGAGACATGGACCACAAGAAAACGAGCCGGTGGCTCCTGCCCGACGGACCAGAGACCGGCAAACATGTGATTATGCTGATGCGTCAGGCGCCAGAGCGGTACGCCGAGGACCTTCGCAAGGCTCCGGGCAAGGCCGCAGCCCGCCAGGAAGGCCGGCATATAGGAATCTTCCAGCGGACGGGGCCGGTCCGTCACACCGACAGCCCGGATCCTGACGTCCGAAAAACGGCAGGCTTCCACAAGATCCGGCAGGTTCCGCGTATGCTGGAACACCATCTCCGACTGGGCAAGGCCCCGTTTTCCGGGCTTTACTGCAAGGATCCGCCGCCTGTCCGCAAGGAGTTCTCCCGTCAGCGACATCAGAGCGGCCGACGTCGTGTAGCAGCTCGTGTCGATGCCCAGGACAGCGTCCTCAGCCATGGCGTTTCACCAGCGTGCCCAGCATGCCGTTCACAAAGGCCGGAGAACTGTCCCCGCCATAGATCTTGGCAATTTCCACGGCTTCGTTGATCGCCACGGCGGGCGGAATTTTTTCGTCACTGTAAAACATCTCATAGGCGGCCATGCGCATCAGGTTCCGGTCGATCCCGCTCATGCGGCCGACCTGCCAGTCCGGCGACAGCGTATCGAGTTCGCCGTCGATGGCCTCCCGGTGTTCCCGCACACCCTCCGTCAGCTTCATGCAGTAGGCCGCGTCATGGGTCCCCTTGACGGGGCAGTCATCTTCCTCCAAAAGGGTGCTCACGACCTCCCGGGGCGGCTCGTCACTGGAAAAATCCAGTGAAAACAGGCTCTTCAACGCAATGATCCTCGCATCTCTTCTACTCATAGTATCCTCATTTCATCCATTATTTATGGTAAGGTGGGAGCAGATTGTCGAGCAGATCGACCAGATCCTCCCCTTCATCCATCTTGTTGCCGATATAAAAGCCCAGGCCGATGCAGAAAAGCAGAAAGACAGCCCGGAAAAAGCCCAGCAGAATGAACAAGATCCCGACAAAAAGCCCCACGCTCGCGCCGACGATGCGCCAGCGGGAAGTTTCCAGTAATTTTTTCAGCAGTTCCTGCCACATGATGTCCTGCCTCCTACTCTTTCGCCTTGATATGCTTGCAATAGAGCGCTACATCAGAAACATCGATCCCGACGACCTTCCTGATGTTCTTCACGACCGTCCGGCGCACCTCATCGGTCGTGTCCGGAATGTTGATGCCCGGTTCGATGGAGGCATTGATCCGCACCGAGAGCTTCTGGTCTTCCATCTTGACGTGCACCTTGGCACCGTGGACGCCGTAGACTTCGTTGCTGAAGCTCGCGATATAATCTTCCAGAGCATTTTCGCTGACATGGATGACGCCGTCATGCTCGCTTTCGATGGTCAGATCCGCGCTGCCGCTGTTACTCCACCAGTTGGCCACAAAAAGCCTCACGCTGACGAGCAGCAGCACCGCGCCGCCGACGGTGTATTCCCAGCGCCCCGGGATCCGCGTGGCAAACGCCACGAACTGATCGAGCGGCACCATATTGATGCTGACGATGATGATGAGCACAGCCGCCACTGCCATCAAAAGCGTATACAAGGTTAAGATGATCCTGTCAAAAATGCTCATGCGTCCTCTCCTGAAGCCTTCGGGCTTCCCCCACTGTCAGCAGCGGACCCTTCGGGAGCGTTCTCCTGCTGCTCCGCTCCGGGCGCCTGCGCTTTCTCTTCCGTCCCTTCTTCCGCGTCTTCTGCCGGCGCTGCCTCTGCGGGCACAGCGGCGCTTCCGGCCTGGCCGGCGGATTCGGATTCCGCTTCTTTGTATTTTTTCTCCAGATCCTCCACATGGTCCTCGGTCTCAAGCGAATTCAGCTTGTCCTTGCGGACACCCTCCACATGGACGTCGACTGCCGTGACCTCATAGCCCGCCATGCTCTCCACAGCTTCCTTGACACGTTCCTGCAGCTTGATGGCCACATCGGGGATATTATAGCCGTACGTGATGATCATATGGACCTCCACACGGACCGTCTTCCCCTCCGTATAGACCTTGATGCCTTTCGAAAAATTCTGTTTGCCCAGCATATCATTGATGCCGCCGCGGATCCCGCCGCTCATTCCGTAGACACCGGGGACCTCCGACGCCGCAAGACCTGCCACGATGCACAGGACCTCGTCATCCACCTGGATGGAGCCCATATCCTCATCCTGTTCCTCCGCAGCGATTTCCGTATCTTTGTGTTTCGTCAGTTCTTCATCCATATCGTTCACCTCGACCGCAACTTTATGCATCCTTAATTAGATTATTATAACATATGGAAGTAATGAATAAAAGAAAGCCTGAACGCATAATAAGAAAAAATGCGGCCGGCTCCCAAACCTCCGGCTGGCGGAAAGGGCGCAAAAGCCCGGCGAAAAGGAGCGGCTTTCCAGGCAGGATGAGCGCAGCGAGAAGCCTTTCCGGCCCTTTTTTCCGGCCATGCAAAAACCGTCCGTGCGGGGATGCTGCGCGCAGCACCCGGGACGGACGGCTCTCAGTCAGGGTCATTTCCGGACCAGACGGTAATATTTTTTCTTTCCTTTGCGGAGCAGGATCTCACTCTTGCCACGGAAGAGTTCCGGCGTCACGGCAAGATCGAAGTCCGTGACCTTCTCATCATCGATGGTGAGCCCGTTCTGCTTAATCAGGCGGCGCCCTTCGCTCTTTGTGGCGATCATGCCCTGGGCCTGCATCAGGTCAAGGAGATTCGTGCCCAGCATGGCATCGGTCACTTCCACGGTCGGGACATTTTCCATGCTCGCGCCGGCACCGAAGAGTGCTTCGGCAGCTTCCTGGGCCTTTCTGGCTTCGGCCTCGCCGTGGACGATCTTCGTCACTTCATAAGCGAGCACTTTCTTTGCTTCGTTGATCTCCGCACCCTGGAGGGCACCCAGACGGCGGACCTCATCCATGGGCAGGAAGGTCAGGAGGGCCAGGCATTTTTCCACATCCGCGTCAGCGATGTTGCGCCAGTACTGGTAGAAATCATAGGGAGAGAATTTTTCCGGATCCAGCCATACGGCGCCGCCCACAGTCTTGCCCATCTTCTGGCCCTGGCTGTTCGTCAGCAGGGTATTCGTCATGCAGTAGGCGGGCTGACGGTCCTTGCGGCGGATCAGTTCCACGCCGGCGATCATGTTGGACCACTGGTCGTCACCGCCCAGTTCCATCACGCAGTTGTATTTCTTATGGAGCATATAGAAGTCATAGGCCTGCATGATCATATAGTTCATCTCAAAGAAGGACAGGCCGTTCTCGCTGGCAAGGCGGTTCTTGTAGCAGTCCGCCGCGAGCATCCGGTTGACGGAAAAATGCACGCCGATTTCACGCAGGAACTTGACATAGTTCAGGTCGAGCAGCCAGTCCGCGTTGTTGGCGATGATGGCTTTGCCGTCGGAAAAATCGATGAAACGGCCGATCTGCTTCTTGAAGCACTCCACATTGTGCTGGATGAATTCCGGCGTCAGCATCTTGCGCATCTCGTTCTTGCCGCTCGGGTCGCCGATCATGCCCGTGCCGCCGCCCAGAAGGACGATGGGACGGTGGCCGGCCCGCTGCATATGGGCCATCACCATGAGGGCGATGAAGTGACCCACATGGAGACTGTCCGCGGTCGGGTCGAAGCCGATATAGAACGTGATCTTCTCTTTTTCGAGAAGTTCACGCATTTCTTCTTCATGGGACAATTGTTTCAGGTAGCCACGTTCCTGGAGCGTGTCTAATACGTTCATTGGTAAAAACCTCCCTGTGCCAGATTTATGATGCCGGAACGAGCAGGAACCGGCCCTTCTGGAGAGCCATCCGCTGCCTTCCGGGGTAAAGCGATGAAAAAAGCAGCTGACCTGGGCCAGCTGCCTGCTGAAGCCTCTTGCGGAGACGCAAATCCACCGGCCCCGTCAAAAGCGCTGCAAAAGCGCCCGACGCTGCGGCGGAAAGCCGCCTCAGGCCTTCTTTTGCGGGAGCTCGGACGTGCAGTGCGGGCACCGCGTCGCTTCCGGATCGACCGGCTGTTTGCAGTACGGGCACAGCGTCTCCGGAGCCTTGACTTCTTCCTTTTTGAACTTGTTCAGCAGCGAGACCATGCAGAAGATGATGAACGCCATGATGACGAAGTCGATGACCGTGGTCAGGAACTTGCCGTAGGCAATGACCGGGACCTTGGCCGCCGTGGCTTCCGCCAGGGTGCTCACTTTTTTATCGGAAAGATTGATGAACAGATTGGAAAAATCCACCCCGCCGATGATTTTCCCGATCGGAGGCATGACAACATCATTCACCAGGGAAGATACGATCTTGCCGAACGCACCGCCTATGATGACGCCGACTGCCATGTCCACGACATTGCCGCGCAGGGCAAACGCCTTGAATTCATTCAGAAAATTAGACATCATAAAACTCCCTTCAGAATATTGTCATTCATTATATCATACTTGCTCCGGTTTGGGAAAGGCCGTTCACACAAATCGGCAGAGCCGCCCGCTGCAAAACGGACAGCCCTGCCGGTACAGATCATGGACTTATTCGATTTCGAGGAGGCAGTCCCCGCTGATGATGGGCTTGCCCTTCTGGGCGTAGATCTCACCCACGACGCCCTCGATGGGCGACGTGATGGTCGTTTCCATCTTCATCGCTTCGGTCACGACAAGGGGATCGCCCTTCTTGACCTTCTGGCCCTTCGTCACCAGTACTTTGACGACGGAGCCGGAAAGGGTGGCGCCGATGTCGCCGGGCTTGTCCGGATCAGCCTTCTTCGTCTTGACGCTGGTCTGGCTGACGCTCTTGTCGAGGACCTGGATCTCCCGTTCCGCACCATTGAACATGAACGTGATGGTCCGCATGCCGCTGTCGTCGGGATCGCTGATGTTGACGAGGCGGATGATGAGCTGCACGCCTTCTTCCAGCTGCACCGTGATCTCCTCGTTGACCTTCATGCCAAAGAAGAAGGTCGGTGTATCGAGGACGCTCACATCGCCGTATTTCTTCAGTTTTTCGCTGTAGTCGGCAAAGACCTTCGGATACTGGCAGTAGGCGTTGATGTCTTCGTCGGTGCTGCCGTAGCCCGCATCATCCAGCTTCTTGCGGACCGCTTCGAAATCCACCGGATCAAGCAGCTTGCCCGGGCGCTGGGTCAGCGGCTTCTTGCCCTTCAGGATGATCTTCTGCAGCTTTTCCGGGAACCCGCCGTACGGGAAGCCCAGACGGCCTTCGAAGAATTCCACGACGGACTGCGGGAAGTCGATGGTGTCGCCCTTCTCATAGATATCCTTCTCGGTCAGGTTGTTCTGGACCATGAAGAGGGTCATGTCGCCGACCACCTTGGAGGACGGCGTCACCTTGACGATATCGCCGAACATCAGGTTGACATCATGGTACATCTTCTTGATGTCGTTCCAGCGGTCGCCCAGGCCCACAGCCTTGGCCTGCTGACGCAGATTGGAGAACTGGCCGCCGGGCATCTCGCAGTAGTACGTTTCCGTGTTGGGATACGGTTCCGCCTTGTCGACGCCCTTGTAATACGGACGCACTGTCGCCCAGTAGCGGGTCATCTCTTCCATGGCCTCCGTATCCATCTCGGGCTGGCGGTCCTTGCCGCTCATGGCGTAATAGAAACTGTTCATGCTCGGCTGGCTCGTGCCGCCGGCAAAAGAAGCATAGGCCACATCCACGATATCGACACCGGCGTCGGCGGCCCGGCAGAGCGTCGTCACGGCATTGCCGGCCCCGTCATGGGTATGCAGGTGGACCGGGATGTCCACAGCGTCCTTCAGGGCGGAAACCAGCGTGTATGCGGCTTCCGGCTTCAGAAGGCCCGCCATGTCCTTGATCGCGATGATGTTGGCACCGGCCTTCTCGATTTCCTTAGCCATCTTCACATAGTAGTCCAGGTTGTACTTCGGACGGGAAGGATCGAGGATATCGCCGGTGTAGCACAGGGCCACTTCCGCGATCTTCCCGGTTTCGCGCACGGCCTGGATCGTCTCGTACATATTGTCGAGGCTGTTCAGAGAGTCGAAGATACGGAACACGTCTATGCCATTTTTGGTGGACAGGTCGACGAAATTTTTCACCACATTGTCCGGATAGCTCGTGTAGCCCACGGCGTTGGCGCCGCGGATCAGCATCTGGTGCAGCGTGTTCGGAGATTTCTCGCAGATCTGGCGCAGGCGCACCCAGGGATCTTCGTAGAGGAAACGGTAGGCCACGTCAAACGTCGCGCCGCCCCAGCATTCATAGGAGAAGAAATGCGGAAGCTTTTTGGCAGCCGTTTCGAGGACGCGCAGCATGTCGATGGTGCGGACACGGGTTGCCAGCAGCGACTGGTGGGCATCCCGCATCGTCGTATCCGTCAGCAGCACTTTCTTCTGGTCGAGAATCCATTTGGAGAACTTCTCGGCACCCATGCTGTCAAAGAGCTGCTTCGTCCCATCGGGGAAACTGCCCTCCGCCGGTTTGGGCATTTCCAGAGGCCCAAAGTCCGGCACCTGCTGACGGCCCGCATTGCTGTACCCGTTGACCGTCGTCTCGCCGATGTAGCGCAGCAGCTTCGTGCCGCGGTCATGGACCACGGGCAGGTCAAAGAGCTCCGGATGGTTGTCGATGAAGGTTACATTATAATCGCCCGAGACAAAGGACGGTTCCTTCAGCACATTGATCAGGAAACCGATATTCGTCTTGACGCCGCGGATGCGGAATTCGCCCAGCACGCGCAGCATCTTCTGCACCGCCATGGCATGGCTCAGGCCGTACGTGGTGGCCTTGACGAGCAGCGAATCATAGTACGGCGTGATGATGGCACCCGTAAAGGCGTTGCCGCTGTCGAGACGGACACCGAAACCGCCGCCGCTGCGGTAGGCGATGATCTTGCCTGAATCCGGCATGAAGTTGTTCGTCGGGTCTTCCGTCGTGATCCGGCACTGGATGGCATTGCCCAGGCAGTGGATGGATTCCTGGGAAGGGATCCCGATTTCCTTGCTGTCCAGAGGATATCCTTCAGCCACCTTGATCTGGGTCTGGACAATATCGATGCCCGTGATCATTTCCGTGACCGTATGTTCCACCTGGACACGGGGATTCACTTCAATAAAATAGAATTCACCGTCCGGCGTGACGAGGAACTCGACCGTGCCGGCGTTGACATAATTGACATTCTTCATCAGTTTGACCGCGGCAGCGCAGATCTTCTGACGCAGTTCCACGGGCAGTGCGAAAGCCGGTGCGATCTCGACGACCTTCTGATGGCGGCGCTGGATGGAGCAGTCACGCTCGAACAGATGCACCACATGGCCGTACTCATCGCCCATGATCTGCACTTCCACGTGTTTCGGGTTCTGGATATATTTTTCCACATAGATCTCATCGCTGCCAAAAGCCAGTCTCGCTTCGGACTTGGCAAGATCGTAGGCATTGTGCAGGTCGGACATACGGTCCACCATGCGCATCCCGCGGCCGCCGCCTCCGTTCACGGCCTTCAGCATGATCGGGAAGCCCACATCCCGGGCAAACTTCTCCACTTCCGCATAATTCATGACCGGGCCGTCGCTGCCGGGGATATACTGGATCCCAGCCTTCTTGGCCTGCTTGCGGGCATTGACCTTGTCGCCGAACATGATCAGGTGCTCGACGCGGGGACCGATGAAGATGATCCCTTCCTCTTCACAGCGCTTGGCCAGCTCCGCGTTTTCGGACAGGAACCCATAGCCCGGATGGATGGCATCCACATGGTGTTCGTGAGCAATCCGGATAATATCGTCGATATCCAGGTAGGCATCGACAGGTTTTTTCCCTTCCCCTACCAGATAGGACTCATCGGCACGGAACCGATGCAGGGACAACGAATCTTCCTTAGAATAAATGGCAACCGTACGGATCCCGAGCTCATTGCAGGCCCGGAAAACACGGATGGCAATTTCGCCGCGATTGGCGACCAAAACCGAACGAATCTTTCTCACGAAAACCCCTCCCAGTACGATGATCAAGAGCAGGGAAAAAGGATGCAGGGCAGCCTGTCCAGTAAAACCGCCCCGGATACACAAGTCCAATGCCCCTGAACTTTGTATACACATATGAGTGTACTTTCCCATTATACCAGATAGTCAGCGCTTTTCAACCTGCAATAAGGAACACTTTATATGGCATGTAAGAAAAATATTAACAGAAATATTTTCTTCCGGACCCGCAGAACCCAGTCCCGGCGCACCTTCCGGCATTTTGAACAAAGAAAAATAAATCTCACGGAGCGTTCGAAATGAATTGTAACACATTTCTGGCGTCGTGAATTTTTTTAAAAAAGTGTAATGTTTTTTACGGGCTGTGGGCTATGGTGCTGTGGAGCCTTGATGCTGTGATGCTGCAAAAGCGGTGGAGCTTTGATGCTCCAGTTCTGGGAGCATTACAGCTCTCCTTTCCTTAACCGTAAATTTTCTCTATTCATCAGGCTGCCATAGAGGCTTTAGTCCGTAAGTATTATAAAGGGGCTGTGGGGCCATGGTGCTGTGGGGCCGTGGTGCTATGGTGCTATGGAGCTTTGATGCTTTGATGCTTTGATGTTTTGGTGCTCCAGGTCTGGAAACGGTACCGCACTCTTTCCTTTACCCGTGGATTCCCTCTTTTCGCCGGACTGCCATAAAGGTTTTAATCCGTAAGTATTATAAAGGGACTATGGTGCTTGGGTGCTATGGAGCCTTGATGCTTTGATGCTGCGAAAGCGGTGGAGCTTTAATGCTTTGGTGCCTGCATCCCGCCCGTCCGTTCATTCCTCTTTGTTCCTCGATCTTCCATGGCATGCCCGAAGTTCAGCGGGCGTGCATTTTGTAGCCCGGATGATCTGATCATCCGAAAAGCCTTCAGCGATCATCGTTTCAATAACGCTGATATGCTCTTCTTTCCTGCCTTCCTT
>OMYF01000003.1 GCA_900315205.1 uncultured Acidaminococcus sp. | reverse complement strand
GCTGTGGGAACAGATTACCCAAACGAGCCGTGAGCATATCTGATTGGTGAATAACTATTCGATGAAAAGGTCTTGACCGAGAACTTGTTGACACATACCAACTTTTCCTCCTGCCTTTTCTATTCCCTGTCATTGTATTATAATGGACCTGTCAACAGCTGATATTCCATCGTTTTCCCGGTACCTTCCCACACTCCGTACGGGGAATTTTTCTATTTTCAGGAGGTTTCCATGCCCGCTTCATTAAATGATACCCCTTCGAGCGAACGCGTCCATATCGGTCTTTTCGGCTGCCGCAATGCCGGCAAGTCATCACTCATCAACGCCCTGACCGGTCAGAATCTGGCCATTGTCTCTGATTACAAAGGCACGACGACGGATCCCGTTTCCAAAGCGATGGAGATCCTGCCGCTGGGGCCCGTCCTGATCACAGATACCCCCGGTCTCGATGATGACAGCCTGCTTGGGGAAAAACGCATCGAAAAAGCCCGTCTCGTCCTGCGCAGCACTGATATCGCCCTCCTGGTCGTAGATGCTTCCATCGGGATGTCCGCCGCGGATAAGACCATCCTGGCTGAAATCCGCAGCCGCAGCCTCCCCTATCTTATCATTTACAACAAGGTGGACCTGGTCCGCAATCTCTCCGTACCCGAGCAGGACAAAGACCATATCATGGTCGTCAGCGCTGTCCGGCACGAAGGCATCACAGAACTGAAGGACCGTCTGGCCGCCATGGCCGGAAAGGACAAAGTGGAAAAGCCCCTCCTGGGGGATCTCCTCTCCCCGGGGGATCTGGTCGTCCTTGTCGTTCCGATCGACGAATCAGCGCCGAAAGGCCGCCTGATCCTGCCCCAGCAGCGCACCATCCGGGAATGCCTCGATTACCATGCCTCTTCCCTCGTGGTCCAGGTGGAGGAGCTGCCCGCCGTCATCACCCTTTACAAAGACCGGATCCGGATGGTCATCACGGACAGCCAGGCCTTTGCCGCGGTCAGCCGCATCGTACCTGAAGATGTTCCCCTGACTTCTTTTTCGATCATCTTCGCCCGCTTCAAAGGACAGCTTGAACCTTTCATCGCCGGTGCCATGACACTCAAAAATATAACGGACGGCGATACGATCCTGATCTCTGAAGGCTGCACCCACCACCGGCAGTGCAATGACATCGGTACGGTCAAGATGCCCAACTGGATCCGCCGTTTCTCCGGCGCCAGTCCGCACTTCGATTTCACAAGCGGGAAAGGCTTTCCGGACGATCTGACGCCATACCGCCTTGTGGTCCACTGCGGTGCGTGCATGCTGAATCCGCAGGAAGTCCTCTACCGGCAGCACAAGGCCGCGCTGGACAACGTACCCATGACAAATTACGGCATTGCCATCGCCTATATGCATGGCATCCTTCCCCGCGTCCTCTCCCCCTTCCCGGAACTTGCAGAAAAATTGAAATAAGGCATGACAAAAAGGCTTCGCAGCCTGCCTGGCAGATAAATGTCTGCCTGCTGCGGAGCCTTTCTTTTTATGATCAAATTGTTTACAGCATCAGGGCGTCGAGCCTGTTGATGCGGAAATCTTCTACGATCCGCAGGAAATCTCGCTGCCGGAAGGGCAGCCCGGAAAACCCGAAAAGATGGGATCTGGAAGGTTTGTCCGTGGCGCCGAAACCGTCGATCTGCCAGCCGGCAATGCGGCTGACGGCCAAAGCCATCTCTTCTTCCAGATCATCCTGTGTCCGGACCGGGATGACGGCCGCGACTTCGGCGGCCTCGCGCAGATAGTCGATATGCCAGTGCAGTTTCTTGCGCCGCCGCTGATGGCGGGCGAGACGTGCTTCCAGATTCTTTCTGGCAGACCCGACATAGACGTAATACCCTGCCGGAAAATGGATGCGGCCCAGGGATCCCACGGAGATCTCTGCGGCCTCGGAAAGGCGGAGTACGATGAAATAATCCCCGCTGTCATGGTTCTCCCGGTCCAGCACCTCCGGCCGGTACGTGAGGAGCCCCGCAGGCTTTGGAACGGTAAACGAGGCATCCCACCTGAGGGCCAGGGCTTTCCAGTCGAGGATCTCCGCCGCTTCACGGAACGCTGCTGCAAAGGCAGGATCCGTGTGGTAATCCGGAAGGAACCAGCGGGCCCTGTCCCAATGGACAAGAAAGAGCAGCCCGGTCCGGATGCCCCGGCGGTGCATTTCTGCCAGCTCCATGACATGGCGCCGCCCGCGTTCTGTCACCGCATCGGGGAACATGGCTCCCGTGCGTCCAAAGAGCGTACATGACTTCACTTCCACATAAAAACGCTCGTCCCCCCGCCCCAGGAGCAGATCGAAACGGCTGCCGCCCACCTTCACCTCGCGCCGCACCAGATGCCAGTCCTCCCAGCCGGGAACCTGGCCGGTCTCGATGAGCCAGGCAGCTGTATCGTTTGTGTACTGCGTATCGAGGAGGATGGGTACACCGTCCCGCTCGATGCCTGCCACATCATAAAGCGTCTTCCGGCCGGGCTGTGCAGCCCGCCGCAGGTAAAGGGAAGCACCGGGATACAGCAGTTCCCACATGCGTCCCGGGTTCGGCATATGACAGATTACCTTCTGCCCGCCGAGTTCCGCCTCGGCAATGAACCGGTTGGGGCGGCTGAGAAAACGTGCGGGCAGCAGATGGCTCTCTTTTCTGATCATTTGTTTCCATCCTTCTGTGTAAAATGGCGGCAGGAATTCTGCCGCCATCATTATAACGCATGGAAAGATGCCTGCCCAGAGCGGCTGCCCCGGTGCTGATCTTTTTGCACCGCTCGGCCGGGACTTTGCCGGTCCGGCAGGGATCCCCTTACAGCTGCTGTGCTCCTTACAGTTCCCGCAGCCGTTCCGAATCATTCAGGACATAGCGAAGGCCTGACAGTTTCGTATTGAGGATCAGGGATTCAGGGAAATCCGCTGCTTTCAGCATTGCTTCGGCGGACGCAAAATCACCCACCTGCGTCCAGATATGGGCATCGCTGTTTACAATGACGGGGACCCGGTATTTTTTGCACAGGGCCAGATACACGGGAATATTCCTGTCGGCATTTTTGCGGCCCGTCCGCGGCGAGGTGGAGCCGGAGTTGACTTCAAGGGCCACATGATGCTCTGCAGCCGCTTCCACAAGGCGCGGATAATCAAGTGGATACCGGTCATCATCGGGATGGCCGATGATCTTTACGTACGGATCCTGCATGGCCCCGATCAGGGCGTTCGTATTCTCCTCACGAGTCCCCGCTTTGATGCAGGGCAGATGCAGGCTTGCGATCACGTAGTCCATGCGGGCCAGCATGTCGTCAGTCATGTCAAGATGTCCCTCGAAGTCCATGATATTGGCTTCGACGCCCGTATAGACGGCAAGTCCCATGATTTCCCGCGGAATGGCTTTGTAATTCTTGAAAAAGATCGGTCCCGGCGCCCCCGGCATGGCAGGAGCATGGTCGGAAGTGCCAAAAGCCAGCAGCCCCTTCGCCCTGGCTTCTTCCACGTTTTCCTTCAGTGTGCTGAAAGCATGGCCGCTCGCCATGGTATGGGTATGGATATCGAACAGAAATTGCATTGCAGCAGTCCTCCCCGGTGAATTGATTGGCCTTATGCCACATAAACAAGTTTTACCTGCTCTCCGAGCCTGAACCTGTCATGACTGGAAGTATATACGGTCATGTTCCGTCCGTCACAGAGAAGCGAATACTGGATCTCCCGTCCATTATACTGCTTATTCGTGACAGTTGCATCAAGACCGCTGCCTTCACTGCAGATCCTGAACTGTTCAGGCCGTACCGGGAATATGCCTTTGCGCCGGAAAACTTCGGGGATCCCTTTGCCGTCGTACGTGACGCGGCAGCCTTCCGCCATAAAACTGTCCCCGTTCCAGCGGCCGCGGATCAGATTGCATTTGCTCACGAACGTCGCCACAAATTCCGTCTCCGGATGGCAGTAGATCTCTTCCGGCGCGGCAAGCTGTTCGATATGGCCGCTGCGCATCACGAGGATCCGGTCCGCCATGGCAAGCGCTTCGCTCTGATCATGGGTCACATAGATGATCGTTGCACCGGTGCGCCGGTGCAGATCCTGGATTTCTTTGCGCATGCTGATCTTGAGTTCCGCATCGAGGGCACTGAGCGGTTCATCCATGAGCAGGATGGAGGGCTTTCTCACAATGGCCCGGGCCATGGATACACGCTGGCGCTGGCCGCCTGAAAGTTCACCGGGGAAACGGTTTTTATAGGGCGTAAGACCCATGGCCTCGATGGTCCTGTCCACGGCTTCTTTTTTCCCGGCTTCCGACATGTTCCGGCAGTGTCTGCTGCGGAGCGGGAATTCTATATGCTCCTCTACGGTCATATGCGGCCAGAGGGCAAACGACTGGAAGACCATCCCCAGGTCACGGTCCTCGACCGGAACCATGCGGTTCTCCCCGGAATAAATCTCGTCATCCATACGGATGACACCCGATGTCGGCTCCTGGAACCCGGCAATGGCGCGCAGGAGTGTCGTCTTGCCGCACCCGGAGGGACCCAGGATGGCCAGGAATTCACCGTCCCGGATGGTCAGGCTGATATCGTTAAGCGCCAGCGTGGTCCCGAATTGCTGCTTCACGTGTTCCAGATACAAACTCACTTTCTATCTTCTCCTTCTTTGCAAATGAACCAAAATTGACAATACCGTAGCCTGTGAGAATCAGCACGACGATCAGAGTGGACATGGCAGCTGAAAGGCTGTATTCCCCGCCCTGCTGGAAATTGAAGATGGTCAGTCCGATGGTCTTCGTATCGGCGCTGGCAAGCATCGATGAAAGTGTCAGCTCCGTCAGGGAAGAGACAAAGATCAGGAAGGAGCTGGCAAGCACATTCTTCGTCAGCAGTGGGATCAGCACATAACGCCACAGCATCAGGAAACTGCCGCCGGAAGCACGGACGGCTTCTTCAAGCTCCGGATTGACGGACAGCAGCGCATTCGTACTGCCCTTGATCTGAAGGATGAGATAACGGGTCAGATAGGCGATGATCAGGATATTGACCGTGCCGTAGATTCCCGGACGCAGCCCGGGCAGCGGTTCGGTCCAGTGGAAGATCATGGCAAGGGACAGTACGATGCCGGGAATGGCGTATGTCAGGGCCGCGCATTTTTCCCCGACGGCCATGGCATGGCTGCCGCGCCGTACTTTCAGATAGGCCATCGCCATGCCGATCACAATGCAGAGCGCACAGGTGATGAGGGCCAGCAGCAGGCTGTTGCTGACGGACGACAGGACGGAAGTATCCGTACAGACAAAGGTGAAATTCTCAAGGGACAGGTTCTGCCGCGAAATGGCAAGCCCGTAATTTTTGAGGAATGCATTGGAGACCATCACAAGGAGCGGGATCAGATCGAAAAGCCCCCACCCCAGGAGCAGTATGCCTTCTGTGATTTTGCGCCGGCTGCTGCGGATATAGACGCGGGGCGACATATCCTCCTTGATGCTTTCCATGGCGCCGCCTTTGCGGATCAGCACTTCAAGCAGCGTGCCGCCGATGGCGATGATGCAGAGCATGACCGAAAGGGCGGCCGCCAGCGGGAAGGACTGCGGCCCGAAGCTGATCGCTTTTTCGTAGATATAGGTACTGAGCACGGGAATGCCGGCAGGGATCCCCAAAAACGCCGGCACGGAAAAATTATCGATGGCAGCCAGGAAGGAAAGCACTGCACCGCTCATAATGGCGGGCATCGCTTCGGGGATGTCGATTTTCCAGAATGTCGCCCAGATGCTGAAGCCGCAGGAACGGGAGGCCCACTCCAGATCCTTGGGGATCTTCCGCAGCGTATGGGTGACGGACAGGTAGACGATCGGGATATTGCAGATCCCCACGATGAACAGGATGCCCCCGATGGAATAGATATCGAGCGTGCCAAGGCCGAGCGCAGCAGCAAGCCGGCTCAGCAGCCCTTTTTTCGTGACGATGCCCGCCCAGGAAAGGGTCGTGATATATGAAGGGATGATAAAAGGCATCAGCACAAGCATTTCAAGGAAATGTCTGTGCCGCACGTTGGTATAAGCAAGGATAAAAGCCATTGCTGTGCCAAGGATCGTCGCAAAGACGGTCGACCCCACGGCAATGATCAGTGTATTGACAATGGCTTTGAGCGTACGCGGCTCCCGGAGCAGCACCGCAAAATTCTGCAGGCCATAGCCATCCGGTCCCTTGCAGCTCATGACGAGGAGCCGCAGGACCGGGGCCACGAAAAAGAGGAAGATGACGGTGTAAAAGAGCAGCGTACCCAAACGGTTTCTCAGCTGACTGTGATGACTCATGGACGGTCTTCCTTCTCACTGATTGAACAATTCGCTGAACTGTTTCTTGTCATTTTCCCGTTCCTTGAAGAGCGTCAGCGGATCTGCAGCGATGACTTTGATGTCCTTGATGGATTTCAGGCCCTCAGGCGCTTTGACATCGTCCCGCAGCGGCGTATAGCCGATGCCGGCTGCCAGTTCCTGGCCTTCTTTCGAGAGGACGAAATCGATGAAAGCCTTTGCAGCCGCCTTGTTCGCGGACGTCTTCAGCATCCCGATCGGTTCCGTGATGTAGGGGGACCCTTCCGCCGGATAGATGAACTCAACAGGAGCTCCGCTTTTTTTGGAACGCATGACCATGTAATCGACGATGATGCCGGCAGCCTTGTCACCGGCCACGACAGCTTTCTGGATGGAACCGTTTCCTTTGTCGACTTTCACGCCGCCGGCCTTGAGGTCCTTGTAGAAATCCCAGCCGATGCCGGGAGTCCGGGTTAGCACGCCCAGGTTATAGGTAGCGGCGCCGGAATAGAGCGGGCTCGGCATGGTCACTTCATCTTTCAGAGATGGTTTCAGCAGATCTGCAAAAGAGGTCACTTTTTCCTGTGTCCGGGATGTATTGACCATGATGCCCGTCGTGATGATCTTCGTCCCGGCATACATATGGTCCTTATCCACGAACTGAGCCGGTATATGCTTCATTTCCGGTGATTCATAGGCCCCCAGGAGATCCCTGGATTTAAGGGACTCGAATGTCACATTGTCAGCCACGAGGAGCAGGTCGGCCTGGACCTGGCCCGCCTCTTTTTCAGCCATGACCTTGCTGATGACTTCTTCCGTACCGGAACGGAACACGCTGACCTTGACGTCCGGGTATTTCTTGTTGAATGCGGCAATCAGCTTTTGAGCGTCCGCATTCGGCTGTGATGTATAAAGGACGATCTTGCCGGAAGGCTTGCCATTGCCGCCGGAAGCTGCCTTTTTCTCCCCGCCGCTTCCGCCGCAGCCTGCCATCCCCAGTGCCAGCATTCCCGCGCAAAGCAGCGCCATTGATTTTTTACCCAGAAATTTCATTCTTTCCTCTCTCCTTTACTCTTTGTCATGACCAGTGATATCTTCTGCTGCAGCCGTCATCGCCTCCGGGATCACGGAAGCCAGATAAGCCGCGTTGTGCCGGAGCTTCAGCCTGCCGGGACTGTCATCATAGCCTTCGAGCACCAGCGTTTTCCCGGTTTTGAGAAGGCGCGGCAGGAGCCAGCGGAAATCAAAATCTCCGTCATCCAGTGAAGTGTGATACTGCGGTCCTTTGCGGTTGCTGATATGGAATTTGGAAAAAGACGGCAGCGCCGAGACCAGTTCATCGATTTCGACGGTGCTGTCACAGTGCGCCACATCGATTGTGTACGTAAATACTTCCGCGTATTTCCCTGCTGCAAGTTTCATGGCAGCCGCATCCGTGACGAATTCCTTCCTGATCTTTTCCATGACTTCGAGGGAGACCCGCACATCCTTCTTTTGGGAAAATTCCGCGATCTGCCGGAATGAGTCCTGCAGCAGTCCAAGGCTCATCTCCCGGAAACAATCCAGCGTCAGATGGCCCGGATGGACTGTGACATCCTCCCCGCCAAGGCATTTGCAAAGTTCAATGGATGACCGCACCTGCCCGACGGAGGTTTCCCGTATGGCTGCATTGACGGAGGACAGATTGAGATCCCAGCTGACACTGTGGACGGTCGTCCCGAGCTTATAGTGATCCGCCAGACGGCGGTACTCGGCAGCATCGTACCCACAGTCAAAAAACTGCTGCGCCCACATCTCGACCCCGGAAAAACCACATTCATGGACGGTCTGCATCAACTCATCAAGCGGCGTTCCCCACAGCAGCGAAGAAGCCACATATACTTTCTGACCCATTCCAGGCCTCCTTTCAAAAAACATCTTCATTATCACAGCATAAAGTAAAGTTTTGACCTGGGCTTTGTAAAAAGTTGATAAAAACTGACCGCTCCTCCGTCCGCACCGACAAAAAAAGACACCACCCTTCCCCGCACAGGTGCGGGAAAAAGTGGTGTCAGGATTATGGATCGACAATTGAGCAGACAGCTGATCAGGCTTTGACGATGCTGCGGAAGAGATCCTTCCGTGCCTCGATGGCCGTCTGGCTCCCGACGACGCAGTAATAATTGTCAGCAAGGACGTCGCGGACAAGGGGTGCCAGCGCGCGGATATCCGCCGCCGTGCAGTCGATGACCTCGTCCCTGTTCTTCTGTGCCTCTGCCTCGGGCGTGCCGCGCAGGAATGTCGTGATGGCTTTTTCCAGATGCATGGCCGTCGTAAGCGGTGTATCAAGGAGGCTTATGGTACCGATGACATATTTTGTCATCTCCCGGTCCGAAGCATCGAAATGCTCCAGGAAATCGGGCAGGTTCCGGTATGTTTCAAGCGTTTCGGCAAGTTTGGGATCCCGGTAAGAGGAAAAATAGACATTGCCATTCGTGTCAAAGCGCGTACCGGCTCCATAGGCGCCTCCCTGGACCCGGACCTTTGTCCAGAGATATCCATAACGCAGGATGGTCTCGAGCACTTTCATGGCACCCGTAAAACCATAGCCGTGCGCCCGGAAATTGCCGCCTGCCAGGACGTACTGGACCTTGCCGGAGGTCGTGATCCCTTCGTCCGGCTTCGGTGCTTCAAGCTGCGGCATGGGCTGACCGGCAAATTCCGATTCCGGCAGTGCCGCCACAAAGTCGAACATCCGCTTCATCGCTTCTGCTTTATGGGAAGCTTCGCAGGACAGGGACATCAGCACATGTCCTTTATGGAAGAATGCCCGGAGGAGCGTCTTCAGACGGTCCGCAACAAAGTCCGCCCGTTCATCGAAATGGGCAACCAGATCCTGCAGGAATTTATAATACGTGAACTGGTCATGTTCGGCGCTGCAGGAAGAACGGGAGAAATAGGAAAGCAGCCGGACCGTGGCGACTGTCATGCCGCGGGAAAAGAAAAGTGCATCCCATCCGGACTTGACTTCTTCGACGATATCCTTAAGACGCTCCCTGTCTCCCACATGGCTGCGCAGGGAGAGGCTTTCGAGCAGCGTGAACAGTTTATCTTCATTGGATTCCAGGACCTTGGCGGAAAGCTTAAAATAGTTCCGGTACAGGTTTGTGTTGTCGTATGCGGTATACGGCTGTACGGCAAAGCTCAGGCCGCCGATATAGCTGTCCGAATACGTATTCAGTTCGGAATACGTAAAATCATCCGTATCGACTTTGCCGAGGACATCGGAAAGCAGATAGGCATAACAGAGCATTTCTTCAGGAACGCCGGTCATATCGAAGCAGAAATCGAAGTAGGAAATCCGGTTCGACGCGGCTTCCCGGTACAGGAAGGCTTCGGTCCCCTTCTGGACGATTTCCGGTCTCTCATATTCGTTGCGGCGTGTAATGTCGGAACGCTGGAGCAGCGGGATGGAAGCCAGATCCTCCGGTGCATCCGGTTTGGCCTGACGGGCATGGAGCTCATCCGCGAGGGCTTTATACTCGTCCAGGGTCTTCCGGGGCAGGCTTTCCTTCAGTTTTTCCATCCTGGCCCGATAGGCGGCAAGGTCCTTTTCCTCCTTGCCCGGTTCCGGGACGAGCGTCAGGAGCACTTTATGGGTATTGTCCATCAGGACCGTCTCGATCAGATTCTCATAATAACGGGTCCCGATTTTGCTCCGCAGGAAATCAAGGGCATCCGTAAACTTGAGACAGGTCGTGGGATCGCCGCCGTAAAGCCAGGTCTCCATGACATTGAGGCCGTAGATGAGTCCCTTGGGATAGATATTATAGTCAGCCTCACGCATCTTGAATTCTTCCGAATTGAGTTCGGCCGTGAGGAGTTTTTCCGGGACCCCCTTCCGGGAAATCAGCTGCAGGGTGCGGTAAACGACGGATATAAAAGTGTCGAGTTTGTCCGGGTCGGAACCACTCACCCGGATGGACCAGACCGGCTGCAGCTGAGAGGTGTTGTAGGAACCGGATACGTCGCTGCCGATGCCCGCCTGTAACAGAGCCAGGCGCAGCGGTGCATTGTCACCGTCCAGGAGGACATGGGACAGCACCCGCAGAGCTGCGACCTGCTTCTGATCGGACCTGTTGCCCGTTACGATATGGAGGGAAAGGTAGGCCTTGTGCGCTGTATCCTCGCCCTCGGCCTCCGGATAGGATGCCGTGATTTCCTTCGTCTTGTCAAAAGGAGCCTGTTCGGGGATGCTCACTTTAAATCCCGGGGTCCTGTGGAAATGGCTCAGGTAGTCCGTATCCAGATAGGCCAGATACGAATCGATATCCATGTCCCCGTACAGATAGATATAGGCATTCTCCGGCTTATAGTACTTCTTGTGGAAATCCTCGAACATCTGCTGGGTCAGTGTCGGGATTGCTTCCGGCAGACCGCCCGATTCAAAACGGTACGGCGTATCCGGGAACAGAGCTCCCTGGACAGCATGTTCCTCCACCGCGTCCGCGGACGAATAGACGCCCTTCATCTCGTTGTAGACAACGCCGTTATGGATGAGGCGGCCTGCTTCATCCAGCTCATAATGCCATCCCTCCTGACGCAGGGTAAAGGGATTCTGATAAATGAGCGGATAGAAAACGGCGTCCAGATAGACATCCATCAGATTCCTGAAATCCTTGTCGTTACGGCTCGCCAGCGGGTAGACCGTCTTGTCCGAATACGTCATGGCATTCAGGAAAGTATTCAGGGAACCCTTGACGAGTTCCACGAACGGTTCCTTCAGATGGTATTTGCGGGAGCCGCACAGGGTGGAATGTTCCATGATATGGGCAATGCCCGTATCATCCTGCGAAGGCGTGCGGAAGCCGATGGTGCATACCTTGTTGTCGTCACTGCATCTGACATAGAAAACGCGGGCACCGCTCTGATCGTGGGTCAGTTCATAGCCGACCGCATCCACATCGGGCAGCGGCGTGATCCGCGTGACTGTAAAACCATGAATCTGCATTTGTTCTTTTAATTCCATAAATCGCTCGTTCCTCCGATACGCAATGATCAGGTGGGACAAAAGGCGCAGAACGCTCCTGCCCCACCTCCCGCCCAAAGGCGGAAGATACAGAAAAAAGGGCCTGCAGCAGCAGGCCCTTTTCAAAGTTTATTTGAAATACTGGACACCGGCCAGGAAAATCGGCTGCAGTTTATTGCCGGGAATATTCTTCATGAGGCCATCGGTGTAGCGTTCGGAATGGCCCATCTTGCCGAGGATCCGGCCATCGGGGCTCGTGATGCTTTCGATGGCGTAGAGAGAACCGTTCGGATTGTACGGACTTTCCATCGTCGGTTCACCCGTAAGGTCCACATACTGGGTCCCTACCTGGCCATTCCTGAAGAGCTTCTGGATCTCTTCCTCTGTTGCCACAAAGCGGCCTTCGCCGTGGGAAACAGCGACCGTATGCACATCGCCCGGTTCCGTCAGCGCAAGCCACGGAGACTTGTTCGATACGACCTTTGTCTCGACCATACGGGAAATATGGCGGCCAATGGTGTTGAAGGTCAGCGTCGGGGAGGTCTCGGTCATCGGCAGGATCCTGCCGTACGGCACGAGTCCCAGTTTGATCAGGGCCTGGAAGCCGTTGCAGATACCGAGGATCAGTCCGTCCCGCTCATTCAGCAGTTCTTCGATGGCTGCCTTCAGGACAGGATTCCGGAACATGGTGGCAATGAACTTGCCGGAGCCTTCCGGTTCGTCGCCGGCACTGAAACCGCCCGGCAGAGCAACGATCTGAGCTTCTTTGATGCGTTTTGCCATTTCCTCGACCGACTCCTTGATGGCTTCGGCCGTCAGGTTCTTGACGACAAAGATATCAGCTTTGCCGCCGGCGTCCTCAAAGGCGGCAGCTGTGTCGTATTCGCAGTTGATGCCCGGGAAGACCGGGATGAAGACGCGCGGTTTGGCCACATTGTACGGTGCCGTGAGAGGCAGGTCATTATGGAACGGGACTTCGCGGATATTTTTCTTTTCCGTGTTCCTGACCTTCTGCGGGAAGGTGCTGTCGAGGGTCCTCGTATAGGCGCTTTCGATATCCTTCAGAGAAATCTCCGTATCGTTGACAGTGATGCGGGCATCATCGGTCAGGCGGCCCAGGGGCAGGTAATCCGTGCCTTCAAAGACAGCCGCCGCATCAGCGTCCGGAGCCAGTTCGACCAGGAAACCGCCGGGCTGCAGCGTAAAGAGGCATTCCTCGTGGAGGAAGGGCTTGACGAAGGCAAAGCCCAGTCCGTTGCCGAGGCACATGGCGGACAGGGAGGCTGCCACGCCGCCTTCCTTGACGACGCCGGCCGTGATGATCCGTCTGCCCAGGATCCCTTTATGGACGGAAGCAAGGAGCTTCTTCAGCGCTTCGAACTCCACGACCTCATGCTCATCGCAGGGTACGGGAACGAAGATGACTTCATTGCCGGCCTTCTTGAACTCGCTCGAGATCGTGTCGCGGCCATCCATCACGCCCACTGCAAAGCACAGCAGGGACGGCGGCACCTCGAGGTCCATGAACGTGCCGGACATGGAGTCCTTCCCGCCGATTGCCGGCAGTTCGAGCTGGCAGCATGCATTATAGGCACCCAGCAGAGCACTGAGAGGCAGGCCCCACTTGGCAGGGTTGTGCAGTTTCGGGAAATATTCCTGCATCGAAAGACGGAGTTTCGTCGTATCCGCACCGACTGCAGCCGCACGGCAGACAGCCTCGACGACGGCGTACATCCCGCCGTGATACGGGCTCCAGCAGGCCACGTTCGGATTGTAGCCGCAGGCCATGATGCTCGTGGCGTTCGTCTTTCCGCCCAGTACGGGCAGACGGGCTGCCATGGCTTCCGTCGGCGTAAGCTGGCGGCGCCCGCCATAGGGCATGAGGACCGTGCCGCGGCCGATCGTGCCGTCGAACCGTTCACCCAGTCCCTCTTCGCTGCAGACATTCAGACGGTCCAGGTTGGCCAGCCAGGCCTCGCGGATATCTTTGCGTCCGGCAACGGCAGCGGGCACCTCATTGAAGGGCGAAGCCGCATCGATGCCTTCGACCTCGACGGAGGTTTCCTGGGAAATCCCGTTCGTGTCGAGGAAGGCACGGGAAATATCGACGATCTTTTCGCCGCGCCAGTACATCACAAGACGCGGATCGGCGGATACCTCCGCCACCACCGTGGCTTCCAGGTTTTCTCCGGCCGCGGCAGCCATGAACGTATCCAGATCCTTCGGGGCGATGACAACGGCCATCCGCTCCTGGGACTCACTGATAGCCAGTTCCGTGCCGTCCAGGCCTTCGTATTTCTTCGGGACTTTGTCCAGATTGATCACAAGACCCGGTGCCAGTTCCCCGATGGCGACGGACACACCGCCGGCACCGAAGTCATTGCAGCGTTTGATGAGACGCGTCACTTCCTTGTTCCGGAAGAGGCGCTGGATCTTTCTTTCGTTGGGCGGATTCCCCTTCTGCACTTCTGCACCGCAGGTGCTCAGGGATTTCGTCGTATGTTCCTTGGATGCGCCCGTAGCGCCTCCCATGCCGTCACGGCCCGTACGGCCGCCGAGCAGGATGACCAGATCGCCCGCCTGCGGTCTTTCCCGGACCACGGCGTCCTTCGGAGCCGCTGCGATGACCGCGCCGACTTCCATGCGCTTGGCCACGAAGCGTTCATGATAATATTCTTCGACAAGGCCCGTAGCCAGACCGATCTGGTTGCCGTAGGAGCTGTAGCCCGCTGCGGCACCGATGGTGATCCGTCTTTGCGGCAGTTTGCCGACGAGCGTCTTTTCGTAAGGCGTGCGCGGATCGCCGGCACCGGTGACACGCATGGCCTGATAGACGTAGCTGCGGCCGCTCAGAGGATCGCGGATCGCGCCGCCGAGACAGGTCGCGGCACCGCCGAACGGTTCGATTTCGGTCGGATGGTTGTGGGTCTCGTTCTTGAACATGACGAGCCAGTCTTCTTTGCGGCCGTCCACGGTGATGGGCACAACGATCGAGCAGGCATTTATTTCTTCCGAAGCATCCAGATCGGGTATCTTGCCTTCCTTTTTCAGCTTCTTGGTGGCAAGGCAGGCCATATCCATCAGCGTGATGGGCCGCTCCGTATCCTTGCCGTACACGAACTCGCGGTCCTTTTTGTACAGCTCGAAAGCTTCCTTCACAGGTTCCGTATAGACAGAATCGGAAATCTCCACATCCTTCAGCTTTGTTTCGAACGTGGTGTGCCGGCAGTGGTCGGACCAGTACGTATCAAGGACTTTGATCTCCGTAATGGAAGGATCCCTGTTTTCCTTCTGGAAATATTCCTGACAGAAGGCCAGGTCCTCAAAACTCATGGCAAGTTCCTGTTTCTTCAGGAAAGCGGCCAGTTCCTCTTTGGAGAACTTCGTAAAGCCTTCTATGATTTCCACAGGAGGCGGTGCCTGCCACTTGAAGTCCAGGCTGTCCGGCTTCTCGATCGCAGCTTCCTGTGCTTCCACCGGGTTGATGACATATTTCTTGATCTTCTCCACATCGGCGTCCGTCAGATCGCCTTCCAGCAGATAGACTTTGGCGGCAGCAACGATCGGAGGCGCGCTCTGGGTGATCAGCTGGATGCACTGGGCAGCGAAGTCTTCACGCTGGTCATACTGGCCCGTCAGCAGTTCCACGGCAAAACTCCGGACCCCTGCAGGGATCTCCAGGACTTCATCGCAGACATTGTCCACCGGCGGTTCGGAAAGGATGACCCTTTTAGCCGCTTCGTAGGCTTCATCGGTGATCCCGCTCAGATCATAGCGGTTGATGATCCGGAGCCCCGTCAGCTGCTTCAGGCCCAGGGTCTGCTGCAGATCAGCCAGCATATTGGCTGCTTCCACGGCATACTCTTTCTTCTTTTCCACATAAATTCTTCTGATGTCCTCGCTCATGACAGCCTCCCCATTAGAAATATTCATTGATATAGTTGACTTGTACCGGGAACAACAAATCCAGTTTCCGGGCCGTCCCCTCATCCCTTGTCAGGACAAAGCCGGCCCTTTGGAGCGATTCCGTGCTCATTGTGCCGAAAACGAGCTGTGTGAAAGCACGGATATCCATAATGACCTCGGGATCATCGATCGTATTCAGGAGCCTGATGCCCTTCTCGGTGAAAGAAAGTTTCACCAGCATCGTATTGAGCGGGACCTGGTCATCCCGCAACGCCAGGACAAGCTGCTCTCCCGCGAGCGCTTCCGGGACGGGAAGCTGCTCCAGGAGCAGGGCGGCACTGACGACGCGTCCCATCATGAACGGGGCGACAGCCGGAGCCTCATGCTGGTCTGCAAGGCGCAGGTAGGTCAGGTCATCGGGTTCGGCAAGCCAGCGCAGCGTCCGGTACGTGCCAGCAAAGCCGCGCAGGTAGCGCAGCAGGCAAAGCCTGGACGGAGCCGACAGGCTCAGCAGTTCCTGAACATTTACGGTCTCTCCTTCTCTATTATACAGCACGTAGCCAAGAATGTCAGACCCATCTTTTACAATGACCGTTTCCATATGGTCCTGCTGCGCCGTAACCAGGATATTTTCCCATTCCCGGTCACCGCGGACCGCATATCCGTGATACCGCCCCATAGCCTCGGCATAGACCGGTGCAATGGCGTCTTTTGCCAAAAGAGTGGGCACCCGATCAAGCTGATAATCCGCCAGGGCAGCTTCTCCGAACGACAGGCTGGAAAGGGGCAGTTCGTACCGCTTCCGCATGTGGGTGTAGGCAAATCCGTAGGGCTGATAGATACCGGCATGAATGGGCATCAGGATCACGAAAGGGATCTGCATGGCCCGCAGCATCGTAAAAGCCTTGTCCATGAGTTCGCCCATGAGATGGCGGCCCCGGTCGAGCGGATCGGTGGCGACCCCCACGATATAGGGCACTCTCCAGTCCCTGCCACGGACATGGAGCGTATAGGGATTCAAATGGAGCATGGCCGCCAGGCGGCCGTCACGGAATGCGCCCAGGACCTTGTTCTGTTTCAGGCAGTATGAGGAAAAATACCATTCATAAAAGGGTGTCCCCTTCTTTTCGAAACAGGCATCCCAGAGCTCCATAGCCTGGGGCAGCGTTTCCTGATTGAGCAGCCGATAATCCAATATAACCAGTCTCCTTAGGAAATGATTGTGTTGTACTTCTTGATCATGAATTCGGGATGATACGATTCCTTGGCCTTGCGCATCCCCGGTTTCCCCATATCTTCTTCACGGTTGATATAAGTCACGTCTGTCCAGGCACGGCTGACAAACTCCTTGTTGATCGCCGTAAAAAGGCCCCGGATCTCCGGATCTGCCTTTTCGATATGAACGACTGCCGTATGCTCGCTGACCCGTTCCCCAAAGGTAAAGGCTTTGACCTGTCCGTCGAGCCGGATCAGGCCGCCGCGGATCTGCAGGGCTTCCATGTTGCGCAGGCCCTCTTCGATGGCCGATTCCTCACTGAGGATGGTCGGATCGGTCAGAGCCCGGTTGTCATCCCAGGCGCGTCCGAAAGCGATGCATTCCTCTGCATTGGCCGGTGTGATCGGTTCATAGACAAAATCAGGATGCTCCTTTATAAAAGCATTATAATGATTTTTCTTGGAATGCAGTTTGCGCCCGGAAAGAGACGCCAGATTGTCCCGCAGGTACACATAATCCCAGTTGTCCCTGTCTTCCGTGTACTCGGTGATGGCGGGCAGATATCTGCGAAAGCGCTCGATGGTGCTTTCATAGACGCCATGGAGTTCAAAGGGCTTGTGACCGAAATATTCCCTCAGGGATTCGATGACGATGGGCAGGTCCTCATTGACGCCGCCAAAGGGCGGCAGGATAAAGCTCTTCCCTCCGCTCGTCACCTTGATGATCAGCGAACCGTGGACGACGGCCCAGTACGTGTCAAAGAACTTGCGCCAGATGAACAGCGTGCCAAAACAGCATTCAGCAGCATGATAATCCATTTCATTGAAATAATTATCAAAAATAGGTTTATCGTCAAGCGAAATATGTTTAAATTCTAAAATAAAAATCTCTCCTTGCCATAAAGGACAAACGGATATGAATCCTGATTCCCCTCATTGATAACAGACATATTATAGCAAACTCTGTACAGAAACGTCCACATCACAGCCACGGGAAAACGGCCCGGGCCGCTGCAGCGTGGTTCCCGTACCGTCATCGCCGCTGCGGGGATCGGCGGGACGGTTCCTTTCACCGTGCCGGAAGATCAGAGGGCCCCCAGGTAGTTCATGTACCTTATGAGATAGCCGATGCGGTCATCATACTCGATGCGGCAGACGGCCGTATTGTCGATGCACAGATGCCAGATCGAGTCGAGAGATGCATCCATCATACGGCAGAGCAGCAGACGGATCATGCCGCCATGGCAGGCTACCATCACCGCTGAATGGTCCGCCATCCCGCGGCGGATCCTGTCAAAAGCCTCCCAGCCGCGGCGCTGTGCCGCCGGAAGGTCCTCCGCCCCGGGAATATCCGCTGACGAGGCATGCTTCCATAGGCTTTGGAGCAGCCTGCCCTGGGTCCTGCGGATGTCGGAGATCTTCTGGCCTTCCCATTCGCCGAAGGAGATCTCCCGCAGTCCCGCAACAGGTTCCATCACAAGATGCCTTTTTTCCGCAAGCGGGGCCAGTGTTTCCTTTGTCCGCACAAGATCGGAAGTATAGAGAGCAGCAAGGGGAAGTTCCCCGGCCCGCTGCGCCAGGTTCCTTGCCTGTGCCCTGCCGGTCTCATTCAGGGGATGGTCTTCCCAGCCCTGGAACCGTCCGTCGGCATTGGCCTGGGTCTGTCCATGACGGACCAGATAAATCGTCTTCATCAAAACTCCTCCTGCAAAAAAAACGAGCCCGTCGAAGCAGGCTCGCTTGGATGTCGTTACGCTCTTTCAATATATTCGCCCGTACGGGTATCGATGCGGAGCACATCTCCTTCATTGATGAACAGAGGCACCTTCACTACATAACCGGTATCCATGGTGGCGTTCTTGCTGCCGCCCGTAGCGGTATCACCCTTGATGCCCGGTTCCGTTTCCACTACCTTCAGTTCAACCGTATTCGGCAGTTCCACGCCCAGGATCCTCTCGTTGAAGGAGCTGATCTTGACATTCATGTTTTCCTTCAGGAAGTTGATGGCGTTGCCCAGCTGAGCCTTGTTCAGTTCGAGCTGTTCATACGTTTCGTTGTCCATGAAGACATACATGTCACCGTCCTGATACAGGTACTGCATGTCTTTTCTTTCGACATTGGCATTCGGCAGACGTTCTGCAGCGTTGAAGGTCCGTTCAACCACGGAACCCGTGCAGAGGTTGCGCATCTTGGCGCGTACGAAAGCAGCACCCTTGCCGGGTTTTACATGCTGGAATTCGACGACCTGCCAGGCATCGCCGTCAATCTCAACTGTTACGCCAGTCTTAAAATCGTTCGTAGAAATCATTCTAAAAACCCCCAAAAAATTTTTTACCTGTTATTCCAGTTCTTTCAGCGCTTTGTCAACGGACGTCAGCTTCTCACAGCCGGTCCCAGTCACAAGGACCGTATCTTCAATACGCACACCGCCGCGGCCGGGCAGGTAGACACCCGGCTCGATCGTAACGACCGCACCTGCTGGAAGCGGCGCATTGTTGCTTTTATTCAGTACGGGCTTTTCGTGGATGTCGAGTCCCACACCGTGGCCCAGGCCATGGCCGAAATACGCGCCATAACCGCGGGAACTGATGTAGTCACGGACCTTGCCGTCCACTTCGATGCCCGTAAGACCGGGGCGGAGGACTTCCTCGCCCAGGAGATTCGCCCTGAGGACGACATCATAGATTTCCTTCTGCCACGGTGCCGCCTTTCCGATTACGACGGTACGCGTGATATCGGAACAGTACCCTTCAAATACAGCACCAAAGTCAAAAGTCAGGAAATCACCCTTCTCCACCACCTTGCCGGAAGCCTTGCCGTGAGGGAGGGCACTCCGCACACCGGAAGCGGCAATCGTATCGAAAGATGGCTTTTCAGACCCCAGCTTCTTCATATTATATTCCAGTTCCGCAGCCAGGTCCATCTCCGTCCTGCCGGCCCGGATATGGGGCAGGAGCTGTTCAAATGCTTCATCGGAAATGGCAATGGCGCGCCGGATCTTCTGCATTTCTTCAGGGAGTTTCACCTGGCGCAGAGCGACCAGATTCACATTCTTCCAGGAAACATCCGGCAGGGCTGCCGCCAGTGCCTGCTGCTCCGTATACGAAAAATAATCGCCATCCAGAGCAAGATTCCGGGAAGTGGGAAGTTTAGCCGCTTCAGGCCAGAATCCCCTGTGATGTTCCACCAGCTCGCATTCCGGAGCTTCCTGCTGTACCTGCAGCGTATAGCGCGAGTCCGTGATGATGACCTGCCGCCCGGCGTCCACATAAAGAAGACTTTCGCCGCCTGTGAAGCCCGTAAAATAACGGATGGAAGAATCTCCCTTGATGAAGATCCCGTCCACTTTTTCCGCTTCCAGGAAGGCGCGTAATCTCTTCAGATTGTTCATGCTCAAGCCTCCAACTGAAAAATACCTTAATATTTTAGCATATCTGCGGCATTTTGCCTATATGGAAGCAAAAATTTCTTATCTGCTGCCGGCTGCCGTCAGGAAAGTGTCTTCAGCCGGCGTATCAGTGAGAAGGGCTCCATCCGGGGATCCCCGTCCGCCGTATACTGCATCTGTGCATGCGGTGCTGCAGCGATGGGATTTCCGTCTTTGTCGGCCATGTGTTCCAGCGTCCACGGGAAAACATCACCGCCGGGTGTGAAGACCTCCAGTGTCTCCCCTTCCCTGACATGGTTCCGCTGTTCTATCGTGACGCGCCCGGAGGCAAGGTCACGGGCAAGGACCTGCCCTACGAAATCGGCGGACTGGATATAGGAACTCGAGCCGTAGATCTCACTGCCCGCAGCATGCTCATCCACGGCAAAAGCCGTCGTGTAGGGCCGGTGGGAGACCTTTTCGAATTCATCCCGCCAGGCCTGGGGCACCGTATAATGGTCCGGATCGGCAAAACAGGCATCGATGGCTTTCCGATAGACGCTGACCACTGTCGCGACATAATGGATGCTCTTCATGCGGCCCTCGATTTTGAAGCTGGCCACGCCGGCCCGCATCAGCTCGGGCAGATAGTCGATGAGACAGAGATCCTTCGAGTTCAGGATGTAGGTGCCTCTCTCGTCCTCGGCGATGTCAAAAGCTTCGCCGGGATGCGTCTTTTCATGCAGCGTGAATTCCCAGCGGCAGATCTGGGCACAGGCGCCGCGGTTGCTGTCCCGTCCTGTAAAATAGTTGCTCAGGAGGCAGCGGCCCGAATGGGAGATGCACATGGCACCATGCACAAAGACCTCCAGTTCGACGGGGCTGCGCCGGGCGATTTCCGCGATCTCGCCGAGCGAAAGTTCCCGCGCAAGGACGACGCGGCTCGCTCCCAGGTCCGCCCAGGCAGCGACAGCCTCATAATTGCACGTGTTCGCCTGTGTGCTCACATGGAGCGGCAGATTGGGCACGACCCGGCGGGCGATGCGCCAGACACCGAGATCGGAAACAAGAAGTGCATCCACCCCAATTTCCTGCAGCTGACGGAGATAATCCGGAAGCTGCTCCAGATCCCGGTTGTGGGGCACGATGTTCACCGTGACATAGACCCGGCGTCCCAGAGCATGGGCAAAGGCAACGGCTTCGCGCAGTTCCTCCGCGGAAAAGTTGGCGGCAAAGGCTCTCAGGCCGAACTGTTTGCCTCCCAGATAGACCGCATCCGCACCGTAGCGCAGCGCCATTTTACATTTTTCAAGGTTCCCGGCCGGAGCCAGAAGTTCCGGTTTTTTCATGACTGTATATCTCCGTTGATTTTTTTGATCATCTGCTCATGTTCCTCATAGGTTTTCGAGAAACGGTGATAGCCGTTCTTGTCGGCTACGAAATACAGATATTCCGTCGGGATCGGGTGGACCACAGCTTCGATGGCTTCCATGCTGGGATTGGCGATCGGTCCCGGCGGAAGTCCTTCATGGAGGTATGTGTTGTACGGTGAATCCACCTTCAGATCATCGAATGTCACGACTTCCTTATGGGTCCCCAGGACATACTGGACCGTCGTATCCGACTGGATGGGCATGCCAAGTTCCATCCTCCGGAGAAAAATGCTCGCAATGATGGGCATTTCTTCTTTGTGAGTCGCTTCTTTCTCCACCATGGCCGCAAGATTCACGACATTCCGGACCGCAAGTCCCCGCTTTGCGATATCGCTGCGGATTTCCGGCGTAAGGCGTTTATCGAATTCTTTGACCATCATGGCAAGGATTTCCTGCTCACTGGCACCTTCCGGCAGATTGTATGTGGAGGGATAGGCAAAGCCCTCCGCTGCATAGATGACGCCGGGCGTGACGGTCTGCATGTAGGGATAGGGTGCATAGGTGCGGGCGGCGGCCTTGAACCGTTCAGCGGAACCAAGATGCTTTTTTTCGAGGCTCAGAGCGATTTCATTGATCGTTGCGCCTTCAGGTACCGTCAGCGTATTGAAATGGACCTTTCCTTCAGCCAGCATCGAGATGATGTCCTGGTTGGACTGCCCGGCGGTCACTACGTAATGGCCGGCCTGCAGAGAACTGGAAAGCCCCCGCAGACGCACGGCGATCTGAAAGGTCAGCGGTATAGCCACGACTTTCTTCTGATGCAGCATCTGTGCGATTTCCTTTGTACCCATGCCTTTGGTGACTGTAAACTGGACCTTTTCACCTGTGGCAAGGCCCGCATTATTGTTGTACTTCGTTTCGTACCAGAAGCCCCCGCCAAGCAGCGCTCCAATGACCAGTACGGCACACGCCGCTTTTACCTTTTTACCCATGATTGTCCCAGATTCCTCTTATCTCCGTTATTTTTCTTCCATTTCGTCCATGATGGCATCATAGGCTTTCCGGGCCTCTTCGAATTCCTCATCCGTCGGGTCCAGGTAGATCGGTTCTCCGTCCGCATCGAATTCCATCCGGGCAATGAGCACGGTGTCCTCAGCATCTCCGGAAGGGTCTTCTTCGGCCCTGACGAGCATGGCAAAGTTCTTGTTGTCCACAGGAATGACCATTTCTTCCCTGTAATACGTCTCGTTCCCCGCTTCGTCGGTGATGATCACGAGTTCTTCCTGATCCTCTGTTTCCAGCATATCCTTATCCTTTGTCATGTCATTCCCTCCTCCGGCTGTCCAGATAATTCTGCAGTATGACGACAGCCGCCATCATGTCGATGATCTTCTTTCTTTTTTTCCGCTGCAGGTCCGCGTCGATCAGGACTTTTTCCGCAGCTACCGTGGAAAGCCGTTCGTCCCACAAAATCACGGGCTTTCCGGGAAAACGCTCCTCCAGGACCGCTTTGAATTCCTCGCTGGCCCTTGCCCTGTCACCGATGGATCCGTTCATATTCTTTGGATATCCCAGCACGAACGAGCCGACATCCTCCTGACGGACCAGTTCTTCCAGGCGGAGCAGGTCCTTCTCCAGACTGCGCCGGCGGATCGTCTCCACACCGCGGGCGATGAGTCCCGTTTCATCGCTGACAGCAGTACCGATGGTCCTTGTGCCCAGATCCAGGCCCATGATCCTCATTTACGGCCCTCTTCCCCAAGGTACGCCTGGAGCAGAGCTTCAATGAGCTCATACCGTTCGTACCGGCGGATCTTCAGACGGGCATCTTTATAACTCGTCACATAGGCCGGATCCCCGCTGAGGAGATACCCTGCCAGCTGGTCGATGGGGTTGTATCCCTTTTCACGCAGGGCTTCCACGACCTCGCGGATGGTTTCCTCCACGGATTTCTTTTCCGCCACAGGTTTAAACATCGTCGTTTCCTGAGTCACATGAGACATATGAATCCCTCCTTCACAAAGAGCAAATGCCGGAAGCAGGACGGGCTGCCGCTCTCAGGCGTCCTGTCCGCGCTGCTTCCTCAAATGATAAGCATGGGGAAACCAGCGGTTTCCCCATAAATGAACCATGGAATATCCCGACGGTCCCTGCTTTTCAATAAAAATACTGGCTGATGCAGACCGGGATCGACTCCTGGAACAGGACCAGCATGACTTCGATCGGGACCTTCATCCCGTCTGCAATCCAGCGCATTGTCATTTCTTCCCCGCCGACCACGACCATTTCCGTGGCAAAGAGGATATGCGGATTATCGAGGCTCGCTCCGGCATGGCGCAGCATCATCCTGTAGGCATCACGGACAAAACGCCGGTTGACCTGACGGATATGCTCGATATTCTCGCTCTGGTAGACATGCTGGAAGAATTTCAGATGCGTCTGGTATACCAGGAATTTTTTATAAAGAGCTTCGGACCAGGAACTGCTGCCCAGGATATCCCGGGCATGGGCGGAAAGGATATGCAGGTATTCCCACTCCACCAGCTCTTCCTTGGTGTGGAAGAACTTGTAGAAATGGTACCGGCTGACCCCCGCTTTTGCGAGGATATCCTTGACCGTGATTTCCTCAATGGTATGATCGTCCAGCAATACCCGGACAGCCTCGCCCAGCTGTCTTTTCGGATCCATGCTATCACCCTCTCAGTGAATCTGTCCTTCCACAGCGCTCCAGGCTTCCTGCAGCGCATCCTGCAGTCTGGAAGCATCTTTGCCGCCGGCCTGGGCCATATCGGGACGGCCGCCGCCGTTGCCGCCCATGACCTGAGCGACAGCTTTGACGATCCTCCCGGCATGGATGCCTTTTGCCACAGCATCTTTGGACGCCATGCAGAGGATATTGACTTTATCCGGAGCCATCGGAGCCGCCAGGACAACGACACCGTTCGTCCTGTCACGCAGCTGGTCGCCCATGGTCCGCAGCGCTTCCACATCCTGTACCCGGACTTCCTGGACCAGGACGGAAACGCCTTTGATATCGCGGACATTATCAGCAACACCGGCAGCAGCTTCTGCCGTAAGCTTCTTCTCGAGGCTGTCCGCACGGTGTTTCTCGTTTTTGACTTCATCCTGCAGTGCCTGGATGCGGCTGACCAGAGTACCCGGCCGTGCTTTGACGAGACTTGCGGCCTCACCGATGAGGCCTTCCAGTTCGCGGGTATAGTTCAGGGCGCCCCGGCCCGTCACGGCTTCGATCCGGCGGACACCGGCACCGACGCTCGACTCGGACAGGATCTTGAAGAGTCCGATGTGAGCCGTATTGGAAACATGCACACCTCCGCACAGTTCCATGCTGTAGCCGGGAACGTTGACGACGCGGACGATATGGCCGTATTTCTCACCGAACAGGGCCGTTGCACCGCGGGCTTTGGCTTTCTCCAGTTCTTCCTCGGTGATTTCCACATCGACAGCATCGAGGATCTTGTCATTCACGATATCCTCGACCTGCTGCAGTTCATCCTGTGTAAGAGGAGAGAAATGTGAGAAATCGAAACGCAGACGGTCCGGTCCCACATAGCTGCCTGCCTGATTGACATGGCTGCCCAGGACTTGTTTCAGGGCCGCATGGAGCAGATGTGTCGCTGTATGGTTGCGGGCAATGTCGGCCCGGCGGGACAGGTTGACTTCAAAGGTCATATCCTGGCCGACGGCAAGGCTGCCCGAAGCGACCGTGCCCAGATGGATGGTCGTGCCATCGGGAAGTTTCTTCGTATTTTTGACATCGAAGATCCCTTCCGGGGAAACCAGCCGGCCCGTATCGCCCAGCTGGCCGCCGCCTTCCGCATGGAAAGCAGTATTCTGGAGGATCACGGCAAGCTCGTCACCTTCTTCGCCTTTGGCGATGGGCTGGGAATCATCGACCGCAAAGAGTGCGGCCACGGAGCCCTCATGGCTCTTTTCATCCACGGTCAGGTCTTTGAGCTGCAGGCTCCGCGTATCATACATGACAGTACGGCCGCCTTTGCCGCTGCGCGCTTTGCGGGCGCGTTCCTTCTGCTCGGCCATAGCCTTGTCGAAACCTTCTTTGTCGACGGACAGCCCCTGTTCCTCCAGGATTTCCTCCGTCAGTTCCCATGGGAAGCCAAAGGTATCGTAGAGACGGAAGGCCGATGCACCGTCCAGGACCTTTGTCCCGGCTGCTTTCATGGCTGCGATCTCGGCATTCAGCAGATCCGTTCCCTGTTCCAGGGTCTGCAGGAAACTGCTCTCCTCCATATCGATGACTTTTTCGATGAATTCTTTCTTTTCGACAAGTTCCGTATAGTGGTCGCCATACATGGCGATGACTTTGTCCGCCAGTCTGACGAGGAATTTGCCATCGATCCCGATGAGACGGCCGTGCCGGACAGCACGGCGCAGGATGCGCCGCAGGACGTAGCCCCTGCCTTCATTGGAGGGCAGGATGCCGTCGCCGATCATGAAAGTGATGCTCCGGGCATGGTCGGCAATGACCTTCAGCGAGACATCGACGGCAGGATCCGCATTGTACTTTTTGCCGGAAATGTCACAGGCCATCTCGATCAGCGGGTAAATGAGGTCCGTCTCGAAATTGGACGGCTTGCCCTGGATCACTGATGCCAGCCGTTCCAAACCGGCACCTGTATCGATGTTCTTATGGACGAGCGGTGTATACGTTCCGTCGGCATTCTGGTTGAACTGAGTGAATACGAGGTTCCACAGTTCCAGGAAACGGCCGCAGTCACAGCCGGGCCCGCATTCCGGTCTGCCGCAGCCCCTGTCGGCACCCAGATCGATATGGATTTCCGAATCCGGTCCGCAGGGACCGCTGCCGATTTCCCAGAAATTATCCTCCAGCCGGACGATGCGTTCATCGGGTACGCCGACGACATCGTGCCAGATATGATAGGCTTCATCATCTTTCGGATAAATGGTGATCCACAGCTTGTCTCCGGGCAGTTCCAGTTCTTTGGTAAGAAATTCCCAGGCCCAGGGGATGACTTCTTTCTTGAAGTAATCGCCAAAAGAGAAGTTGCCGAGCATCTCGAAATACGTCTGATGCCGGGCCGTATGGCCGACGTTCTCGATATCATCCGTACGGACGCACTTCTGACAGGTCGTGATCCTCTTGGAAGGCGGTTTCTGCTTGCCCGTGAAGAAGGGCTTGAAAGGGGCCATACCGGCACCGATCAAAAGCAGGGTCGGGTCGTCATGCGGGATGAGGGAAGCGCTCGGAAGCACCATATGACCGCGGGCCTTGAAGAAATCAAGATATTTTTTGCGAATTTCGTTACCAGTTAAATATTTCATTCATCTATCTCCCTACGTCATGGTATCGCAGCAGGACTTGGCGCCCCGCCAAAACACTTTTCAGATATCCGTAAAATTATATAGGAATAACTTTGCAGTGTCAAACAAGGACCCGCGCAAACAAGGCTTTGACGCAGTATTTTCACATTTTCCCTGTACTTATGGGAAGACGCTTTCCCTGCGCCGTAATACGGCGGGCCATCCGACGGCCTGCCGCCTGGGAAGGCGCGGAAGCGGCCGGACGGCCTCGGAAAAAATTTATTTTTTATATTCTGCGGCAAGTTTCTTGAACATGGGCAGGGAACGGCGGATCGTGTCGTTGCTGATGCAGTAGGAAGCACGGAAATATCCCGGGCAGCCAAAATCCGTTCCGGGGACGAGGAGCAGATCATATTTCTTTGCCCTTTCGCAGAACGCGTAATCGTCGTCCTCAAGGCATTTCGGGAAGAGATAGAAGGCGCCCTGAGGCTTCACGCAGGAAATACCGGCTTCCTGCAGTCCTTCATAGAGCAGTCTGCCATTTTCCTCATAGGGTTTGATGTCGGAAGGTTTCCCGGCGCAGCGGGCCACTACGAGCTGCCACAGGGAAGGAGCGTTGACATGGGTCAGTACGCGGGCCGCTCCGGCGATGGCAGCGGAGACCTTGCCGAATTCCGTGATCTCGGACGGGATCACGATATAGCCGATACGTTCGCCCGGCAGAGAGAAGGATTTGCTGTACGAATAGCACACGAGCGTGTTGCGGTAATACAGGGGCACATACGGAACGGTCAGGCCGCCGTATACGATTTCCCGATACGGTTCATCGCTGATCAGGAAAATGGGATGGCCGTACTCTTTTTCCTTTTTATCGAGGATGGCTGCCAGACGGCGGATGGTATCCTCTGAATAGACCGTACCGCTCGGGTTGTTCGGGGAATTGATGATCACGCCTTTCGTATGCGGAGTCAGGGCTTTTTCAAAAGCATCCAGATCAATCTGGAATTCCTTTGTATCCGCCGGGACCACAACCAGACGCGCACCCGTCGATTCCACGAAACAGCGGTATTCCGGAAAGAACGGAGCATTGACGACGAACTCGTCCCCTTCCTCGGCCAGAGCCTTGAAGCAGATGGTGCAGGACGCTGCCGCGCCGGCTGTCATGAAGAGGTTGTCCCTCGTAAAATGGGTGCCGAAACGGCGGTTGATATCCTGGGACAGCGTATCCCGGACCTGCGGGTTGCCCGGTGCCACCGTATAGCTGTGGATGGCCTGAGGCGGCAGCGTCGTCATGATATCAAGGACTGCTTCCTTGATATATTCAGGAGCGGGCACGTTCGGATTGCCCAGGCTGAAATCATAGATATGGTCCTCGCCCACCTCGGCTGCCCTTTTCCGGCCATATTCAAAAATTGCCCGGATGGTCGATTTTTTGGATCCCAGTTCATACATCTTCTCATTTACCATACTACTATCCCTCTTATCTGTCAGAATCTGTGAGACTGCTCATACAGAGCCATTTTAGCACTTTATCCCTGAGAGTGCCACTTGAAAAGCGTGCCCGTACCCGCACGGCACTGAAAAAGGCGCCCGGCTGTCAGCCGGACGCCTCGTGCGCAGCATGATACGGGAAATCAGATCTTGTTCTTGCAGTCGCCCGTTTCAATAAAGTCTTTCAGATTGCTGTAGGAGATATCGACCATTTCGCGGGCAGCTTCATCCGTGTAGGAGCCCAGATGCGGAGTGATGAGGACTCTCGGATAGAGGGACTGCAGTTTGGCCAGGGTCGGATTCGGGATTTCCTTGCCTTCGAAATCCTTGCCGAAGATATCCGCTTCATCGATCAGGGTATCCACGCCGAAGCCGTTCAGTTTGCCGCTTTCAATGCCTTCGATGACAGCTTCCGTATCCACGAGCTGGCCGCGGGCAGCATTGACGAGGATGGCGCCGTCCTTCATCTTGGAGATGAATTCTTTCGTTACGATCTTCGGATCGCCTGCGGTATAACGGGCATGGATGGAAACGATATCGCACTGAGGAATGAGTTCTTCCAGAGGGACCTGCGTGCAGTAGCTTTCGATCCCCTTGATCTGGAACATATCATACCCGATGACATGGGCACCCAGGCCGGCATAGAGGGAAGCAGCCACGCGGCCGATACGGCCCAGGCCGATGCAGCCGACGGTGCAGTTGCGGATTTCCTTGGAGAATTCGAAGCTGTCGATCTTAAAGTTTTTCTTGCCGGAGCGGGCCGTCGCATAAGCCATATGTCTGAGCAGCATCATGGCATGGGTCACAGCCAGTTCTGCAATGGCGTTCGGGGAGTATCCCGGTACAAAAGCCATCTTGAAGCCCAGTTCATGGGCATAGGGAACATCGATGTGTTCGTAGCCGGCCGTTCTGGTCAGTACATACTTGACACCGATCTCTTTATAGATATCGAGGTTTTGCTTGTTGGCAAAGCAGTTGCCGCGCAGGATGACAGCTTCACAGCCCTTGGCCATGTAAGCGGTTTCCTTCGTGTTCAGATAATCAGGTACGCATTTGATTTCATACCCGTATTTCTTGTTGCAGGCCTCAAAAATCGGCTCTTCCACATCTCTAACACCATAACACAGAACCTTCATGTCAGATACCTCCTAAGATTTTGGTACTTCCCGTCAAGCGGGCATGTGCCTGACTGTTATTTTATTGTAGCACGAAATACAGATTTTTCCATAATAGTCTGTATTTTGTATACACTTTACAGAGTCCGCTTCCAAACGGCGGATCCGTCCCCGAACTGCCCTGCCGCGGACCTTAAAAGATCCGGCCGGGACGCCTGCATCTGCAGCGGGCATTCCGGCCGGAAAGATTTAATTTCTGTCAGGCTTTCCACAGACCATGCAGGTTGCAGTAGGCATACACAGCGACGACTTCATCACCGGGAACGATGGCAAAGGACGTCTTCGGCGCTTCACCGGGCTGCAGCGTCTTGCGCTGATTGCCCTGTTTGGTTTCCAGGGAGATCCATTCGATATAATGTTCCGGAATCATCGGGTGCTCCACAGAACCCACCGTCACAGAGACGATATTATCCTTGATTTCGTATACAGGGACATGTTTTTCCTGGGAAGCATCGACCGTGTTCGGTACCAGTTCTTCCATCTTCTGTCCACAGCACATGACAGGAACGCCGCTTTCCTTGACAACTGCAATGATCTTGCCGCAATGAGCACATTTGTAGAACTTCGGGGCCATTTTCTTCCTCCTTCACGCTGCTTGCAAAACAAACGACTGGAAAAAGGACAGCATATCCTTTTCTTGTTTCAGTATAACACAAAGCGGGGATTCCCGTCGAGAAAAAGCGCATTCTCCCCAAAAAGGCCGACGATCTCCGTCCTGCAGTTCCCTCAGCGGTTCCTTGATTTCATGGCGCGGTCGATTTCCCGTTTGGCAGAACGGTCCGCCATATCCCGCCGCTTGTCGTACAGTTTCTTGCCCGCTGCCAGAGCGAGTTTGCATTTGACGAGACCATGGGAAAAATAAAGCGTCAGCGGCACCAGCGTATAGCCCTTTTCCCGGGTCTTTCCCAGGAGCTTCAAGATTTCCTTCTTATGCATCAGGAGTTTCCGGTCGCGGCGGGGTTCATGGTTGAAGATGTTGCCGTGATCATATTCGCTGATATGGGCATTGTAGAGATACACTTCACCGCTTTTCGTCACGGCGGCATAGGCATCCTTCAGGTTCGCCCTGCCCGCCCGCAGGGATTTGACTTCCGTCCCCGTCAGGACCACGCCGGCTTCGTACGTTTCAATGATGCTGTAATCATGCCGTGCCTTTCGATTTTCGGCGATGACCTTCACTGCCTTTTTTTCCATCTTTCTTTCTGTGGCTCCTTTTGTCGGATTTTTTCTTCTTTCCGGACCGTTTCTCTGCCTTATGTTCCTGTTTGCGGTTATGCGGTTTCTTTTCTCCGCCCGGCCTTGAGGCCGGGCCCTTGGCCAGCTGCCGGACCGCTTCTTCTTTCAGTGCGCTGCTGAATCCCGCCGGTACGAAATCGATCTTGCGTTCCGGGATATTGACCTGCAGCACCTCGATGCGCAGCGGATCCCCCAGCCGGTAACGGCGGCCGCTGTACTGACCGATCAGCGCATACTGGGATTCGTCATATTCATAATAGTCATCGTTCAGGCTGGAAATATGGACCAGACCTTCCACGCCATTTTCCAGCTGGACGAAGACACCAAAAGCGGTAACGCCGGAAATCGTCCCGTCGAATTCCTGTCCCACGAACTGAGTCATATACTCGGCCATCTTAAGATCCGTCGTTTCCCGCTCGGCCTCGATGGCAGCCCGCTCCCGCAGGGAGGCATGGGAAGCCGCAAGCGACAGCCTGGCGTCGAGGTCCTTTGCTTCTTCGGCGCTGAGCTTCTTATGGGATGCCTCCAGTTTCAGAAGGCGGTGCACCAGAAGGTCGGGATAACGCCGGATGGGGGACGTAAAATGGGTGTAATCTTTTGCAGCCAGACCGAAATGGCCGATGTTCTCCGTCTGATAGACGGCCTGTTTCATGCTCCGCAGTGTAAGGGTGGAAATCATTCCTTCCTCGGGCCGTCCCCTGAATTTCTCCAGTGCCTGCTGCAGCACCCGCGGCTGCAGCTTCCCCTCGCCTGGGTGCAGGACGACGCCGAAATTCGCCATCAGCGCTCCCAGAGCCGCAATGCGGTCACTGTCGGGCACATCATGGACCCGGTAGACAAAGGGATAGTGACGCCGGCTCATATGGGCGGCGACGGTCTCATTGGCCGCAAGCATGAATTCCTCGATCAGCATCTCCGCGATGGTGCGCTCCCTGAGGTGGATATCGACGGGCCGGTTCTGCTCATCCAGGGTGACCTTTACCTCAGGGATCTCGAAATCGATGGCACCCCGGCGGTTCCTTTTCTTCTTCAGGATGCGGCAGAGCTCACCCATCGTTTCGAGCATCGGCACGATATCTGCATATTTCCCGCGCAGCGCCTCATCCCTGTCGACCAGGATCTTTTTGACATCGGGGTAATTCATGCGATGAGCGGAACAGATGACGGCCGGTGCGATCTCGTAGGAAAGGATCTTTCCGCTTTTACCGTCGATGAGCATCTCGCAGGAGAGCGTCAGACGGTCCTCCCCTTCGTTCAGGCTGCAGATGCCGTTGGAAAGGCTGAAAGGCAGCATGGGCAGGACGCGGTCGACCAGATACACGCTGGTGCCGCGGGCATAGGCTTCCCGGTCGATGACACTGAAAGGACGGACATAATGGCTCACGTCAGCGATATAGACACCCAGGAAATAATTATCCCCCTGTTTTTCCGCATAGACTGCGTCATCCAGATCTTTTGAATCCACTCCGTCGATCGTGATGATGGACCAGCCGCGGCGGTCCTTGCGGCCGGCAAGATCTTTGGGCCGAAGCGTCTGCGGAATCTCTTCCGCAGCCTTTTTGACTTCCGGCGGAAAGTCGAGGGGCAGATCATTTTCCTTGATGATGGAAACGATTTCAAGACCCACATCCCCCGGGTTCCCCAGGATCTCCGTGATCTTTCCTTCGGCGTGGCGGTGTTCGTCAGGCCAGCTGGTGATCTCCACGACGACCTTCTGTTTGCTGCGGGCGTGGTTGAAGTCACGGCGCCGCACGTAGATATCCTGATGGATGCGCTGGTTGTCAGGCTCGACAAAGGCAAAGTCACCGGACTTGATGAACGTCCCGACAAGGGTCCTGTGAGCCCTGTCGAGGATCCGGATGATGCGCCCTTCCTCCTGACCCCGCTCATTCCGGCCCGACACGCGGGCGATGACCGTGTCGCCGTCCATGGCACCCAGGAGCGCCGTGGCCGGTATAAAAAGATCTTTGCGTTCCGGATCCTTTTCGAGGGGCACGACAAAACCGAAGCCGCGGGACGTGATCTGTACCTTTCCCGTCACAAGCCCCATGGCTTCCGGGAGCCCGTAAGTCCCGTACCGGGTCTTGACCAGTGTCCCGGCGCGTTCCAGTTCCTGCAGAGCGGACCAGAAAGCCTTGATTTCCCTGCCGCTCAGACCGAACTCGGCAAGCAGCGTTTCCGCCGCCACGGGTCCCTGGGGGTGGGAACGCATGTATTCCATGATTTTAGCGTTGATTTCCTGTGTGCCCATGATCCTCCTCATACATCATCCTGGCATCAGCTTCCGCAGCCACAGTCCCGTCGGGCCGGATGATCTGCCCGGTCATCTCGAGCAGCGGTCCCTTGCGGCGTTTGACCTTCGTCACAATGGAAAGGGTCTCCCCGATCCGGACAGGAGCCCGGAACCGGACTTCCAGACGCGCTGTATAGGCTACTTTCTTTTCATACATATAGGGGTAGTTCCCCATGGTTTCATCAAAAAGGGTCGAAATCAGTCCCCCGTGCATCCGCCCGTCATAGCTTTGATGGATGGGCTGCGGGGTGAAAGTGGAATAACATCCCTCTGCATCGACCTTGAAGTGCATGTGCAGGCCTACGGGGTTGTCTTTCCCGCAGCCAAAGCACATGGTATCCCGGTTGGAACGGCTCATTTATATTCCTCCATGAACTTGTCCGTAAGCTCGTAGACAAGGTTTCTTTCTTTATACAACGTAAGGACATGTTTGCCATGCTCCAGCATGGCCACCTGACAAACCTGCGATGCCATATGTTCCGCCAGATATTCCGCACTTTCCGGCTGGACCGTCCGGTCTTCCTTTGACTGGATGATGAAGCACGGTACCGTAACTTTCGCAAGCCAGCGGAAGCGGACGCACTCCAGGAGCCTTTTCAGCTGGGCGACGCCTTTAAGCGGCATGGAGCGGTACGCCACATCGTACTTTTTGGGTGCATCGATATGACGCCTCCGCTTGGGGAGATAGTCTGCTATGGGCAGGACCATCCAAAGAAAATGGATGCGCCAGTCATACAGGAAAATGGGTGTGGAAATGAGGACCAGCCGGTCAGCCCCGCACTCCGCCGCAGCATAGACCGCCAGCAGGCCGCCCATGGAAAGACCGATGACGGTGACGGTACGGCATTTTTCCTTAAGGCCCGCCACCGCTTCCTTCACCTGTGCGAGCCAGTCTTCCGCCCAGACGTCCAGAAGGTCGGCCGGACAGGTCCCGTGCCCCTTGAGCAGGATCCCCTCTACGGTATAACCGCGCTGATGCAGCCTGTCGCCAAACTCGCGCAGTTCCGCCGGAGAACCGGTAAAGCCATGGATCAGAAGCACGCCGTCACCATTCGTACCCGGCAGCAGATACGGTTCCGCACCCTTCAGCATGGACAGCCTCCCTTCACATATACAAAAAAGGCATTACCCTCTTAAAAAGGCAATGCCACTTCTGCCGCTTCTCTATTCATATCCATCCGCTCACTGGATCCGTGCAATGACGATATTCACGACTGCAAACAAGATTCCGAAGACCATCGTGATCCGGGACAATGCTTCGTCCATATCGGTCGGTTTGCCGGTGAACAGGGATTCGCCTCCGCCAAGACCGGAAAAACCTGCACTCTTGCCGGACTGTAAAAGTACGGACGCAATCAAAATGACACTGATAATGACGTCGACGACCATTAATACCGTTACTACCACTTGGAATTCCCTCCACACTCTAGATTAGTAAATCATAACACAAAACAGGAAGAGAAGCAACTGGTACTGCCGGACAGGTTCCCTGCGGCAGCGCGTCCCCTGTATGGAAACCGCCCCTGCAGGACAGCTGCCTGCAAGGGGCACGGCGGCTGCAGCTTCCCTGCCGCAGCCTGCGGAGAATTTTATTTTGCGAATGTGCTGCTCCGTTCCTTCAGGGCCTCATACATCCGTTCCGACACGCTTACATCGACGCCAAGCTTCTTCCCGGTCCTCACGATATAGCCGCTGAATGTCTCGAGCTCATTCTGATGATGGTGCATGAAATCAAGCGCCAGGGAGCTGTACACATCCTTGTTCTTCTGCCTGAGGATCCGCCCGAAGATGGTTTCAGCCTGCTGCGGATCGATGGCAACGCCAAGAGCCGTACCGACAGCCTGTGCTTCCGTCAGCAGGGCATGGAGCTCGTCCTTTCCCTGCGGCAGGGCGAGGATCTCACCGATGGTCTTTTCATAGTATGCCGTAATGACATTATAGGCGCAGTTCGTAATGTACTTGTTCCACATCTCCACCCGGATGTCCCCGGCGATATGGACTTTGAACCCTTCATGATCGATGAGGTCGAAGATTTTCTTTTCCGCTGCCTTATCATCGCTCCCGACAAAGACAATGGCAAAATTGCTGAGCTGATGGATCGAATAATCCGCCTCCGCTGCAGAATTGATATAGATGACCGTATCGACGAGCTTTGTCCCCTCCGGCAGGATGGAGCGGGCCACTTCATCGTGATCCACACCGTTGATCATCGGTACGACAATGGTCTCCGGCCCCACGCAGGGCACGATTGCCTCAAGGGCGGCCGCCAGGGAGTAATTCTTGACACAGACAAAAATGACATCCTGGATGCCCGCTTCTGCCGGCACATCGGTGACTTTGGGATGTGTCACCTTTTCTCCCAGGATCGCACTGTGCAGCACAAGTCCTTTTGCCTCGATGGAAGCCCTGCGGCCCCGCCGGGCGATGACGGTCACAGCATCAGGGTAGTGCAGGGTCAGCACAGAAGCAAGGTACCCGCCGATGGCTCCGATTCCCGTTATCATGATCTTCATAAAATATCAGCCTCCGTAGTATCGTGTTTTTTCAGCTGGATTGCAGCATCGGGCAAAATGCCCCCGGGAATGGCTTTAAAAGGAAGCAGTCTCCCCCGCACCATTCCTGCAGAAGGCGCCCGGTGCACTTCACTCAGATTCTACCACAGCCCCGCCGCATCGCGAAAGAGGGCGGACGTTTCCGGATCCTGTTTCTTCCATCAGCTCAGAAAAAGACAAGGACGGACGTCGACCGGAAGGCAGTGAGCCCTGCGGACCGACACTGACTGTTTTCTCCCGGTCAGACATATTTTTCCACAAAGGCAAAGACAGTATCGTAATAGGGCCGGCCCAGGGACTCTCCCGCGGCATGGCGCGCCCCTTCCACGGGCACGGCTTCCTTGTCCCGTGCCGCACTCCGGCCTGCCAGTTCATACATCATGGACACGGGGATCAGTTCATCCCTTGTGCCGTGGATGAACAGGATGGGCACGGAAGAATTTGCCACAGCCTCCACGGGACGCACCTCGTCAAAGTCAGCACCTGTCCGGAGCTTCATCAGGACATTCGCCGCGGCAAGGAGCAGACGGTCATGGCTGATCCCGAGCTCGTCCATACGGTACTGCAGCAGGGCCCGCAGGTCACTGTAGCCGCTGTCTTCGACAACGGCCTTTACCTGTGCCGGGATCCCGTCCCCCAGAGCCAGCATGACATCGGCAGCTCCCATGGAAACGCCGTGCAGGACGATGTGCGCTTCCGGATCCTCAGAAGCCACAGCCCGCGCCCAGGCCGCCACATCCCTGCCCTCCAGGGCACCCATCGTCAGATACCGGCCTTCACTGCGGCCTGAGGCCCGCATATCCGGCGTCAGGACATGGTAGCCCCGGCGCAGATAATAGTCCGCCATCGACCACATGAAGCGCTGATTGCAGCCATACCCGTGGATCAGGATCGCCCAGCGGTGGCTTTCGGCACTTTGCGGGACAAAGTGGGTCGCTGACAGTTTCAGCCCGTCAAACGAAGTCAGCGTCCATTCGGCCTGCTCAAAGGGCGGTGCCTTGGGCTGGCCGGAAGGATATTTATTGGCATAGGAATAGACGTCCTCGAACGCTCCCGGCGGTGCCAGGGGATTGCCGCCGCTGCCGCGCCGCAGGGCATAATCGACGTACGGCATGCCCTCATAGTAAAGGAAACCGGCCCCGCCCGCGCCTAAAAGGAGCAGGAGCAGCACGAGGACCAGGAATATTTTTTTCATACTGATGAATGCCTTTCCTAATCAAAAAGATTCCGGATACCCGCTTATTGCGGAAATCCGGAATCCATGATACCACGTCCGGCACGATATGGCACGGACGCCTGAAAATTTCACAAATGGCCTGCGTCAGGATTTTCCTGTACCGGCCTTGTATGCTGCCGCACTGCTGCAAAGGATGGCATCCTGCTGCGCCTCAGTCAGGGCAGTGACATTTTCCGGACTGCTCAGCAGCGCGATCTGCGCACTCTGGCGGAGATTGGCCTCGATATCCCGGATCCTGTGCAGGGACGGTCCGGTGATATAGATATGTCCATGCTGCAGGATCACCACGGGATCCCCGTACTTTGCCCGGAATTCTGCAAGGGCCGTTTCCGGACTGTTCTCGGGCATCACAAATATGGCCCGGCCGCAGTAAGACAGTCCGTCCGGGCTGATGGCCACGGGCCAGCCCGAAGCCTGGAAACGCCAGCCAGCTTCGGAAATAAACGCATCCGTACTGAGGCAGACAAGTCCCGAAGCCGGGATGGCGCCCTGCGCTTTCAGGAACTGATACAGGGGATAGGTCCGGCGGCAGGCGCTGTCATTGGCGCGCAGGAAGACTGCCACGGCTGCCTCCACCGCTTCAGTCCGCTCAATGACCTCATCCGCGGTCCTGCCGCTTACGATGAGGCCATGGTTCTGCAGAAAGACGCAGGGAAATGGATCTGCCGTGCCATGCTGCCGGAGCTCATTATAAAAAGCCATGGCCAGTTCGATGCCCGGCGTGGCATATCCCACAAAGACAGAATCCGGGAAAAGCTGTTCCAGGATCTCTCTGCCGCCCTTGCGGGAAAGCAGTACGTTCAGAAGGGTCGGATGGGTATGGAGCGTAACAGTATCCGTCACAGCATGGAGAAAGGTTTCGATGGAAGGACGGCCGCCCTGCAAAAGTGCCCGTGCCATCACTTTCTTTACAGCTCCGGGCTCTGCAAAACCATCGCGGGCATGTTTCTTCAGGAAATCTGCCAGCAGCGTGCAGTCAACCACTGACCAGCCGCTTTGTTCGCTGAGATCTCCCAGCTGGCAGCCGGACGATTTGATCAGCATCCGGGAATCATCGGTTTTCACAGATGAATTCCCGCCGCCGGCCTGGACGAGATCCTCCCGCATGCCTGCATAATGGGAAATCATTAAGAGCGTATCGATGTCCATAGCCATACTTCCTTTCACAACCATCGGCGTCAGCTTTTTACCGTATAGGTGATGACGCCGTCTTTGTAGGAAACCGCAATGCTCCCCTTGAGCAGTTCCGTCAGTTCCTTCGCCATGGAAAGGCCGATGCCATACCCGGGGACCTTGTCGGAACTGTGGGATTCGTCGCCCCGGTAAAATCTTTCGAAATAATGGGTGTAGTCCTTATCCGCACCCTGGGCATAACTGTTCGACACGGAAGCGCGGAACCCGTGACGCCCGTTTTTTGTAAGGGCTGCTGTGATGGTACCGCCCTCGTCACAGTATTTGACGGCATTATCCATCAGGATATTGAAAATTTCAAAAAGAGATTTTTCCTCTGTCTGCGCGACGATGCCGGGCTCGATCTGACAGACGATCTTTTTTGTGCTGCCCAGGACAAGGGGGCGGAAAGAGTCGACGGCATCCGTCAGAAGAGCCGACACATCCACCGGCGCAAGCTTGAGGTCCTCCCGGCTGCGCTCCCCCATGCGGGCAAGACTGATGAGCCCGTTGATCAGATGGGTCAGCCTTTTGACTTCCGTAATGATGTTCTTCGTCCATTCGGACTTGCCCTGCAGGAGCTCAAGCGCTTCCGCGTTTGCCGAAATGATGGCAATGGGCGTCTTCAGCTCATGGCTGGCATTTGTGATGAACCGCTTCTGGTTCTGCATGTTCTCCACAAAGGGACGGATGATGACATTGCAGATGGCCATCAGGATCAGCACATAGATGATGACGCAGAAAAGCCCGAACCGCAGCGAGTACAGCATGAAGGCCTCCACTGCGGCCAGATCCCGCGTCGTATCGAGCACCACGATCAGGGAATGGTCCGTATCGGGCTGCGTCACCAGGAAATCATAGTGGGCACGGTTTTTACGGAAGCTCCCCCGTGTCTTACCGGATGCATTGATGGCGCGGACCGTTTCTTCCACATCGAGTTTGCCAAAAGAAGCGATATGGTTCAGGTTTGCCGAAACAAAGGTTCCGGACCGGTTCATCAGGACGCTGAAATAGCGCATCTGATACAGGGATTCCGGAGAATCATTGTACCAGTCCGGATCCTGGAGCAGCGAATCCGTCCGCGGGATCTGGGAACGGGGCATCTGTCCGTTGTTCCGGGAAATCATGGTCAGATGGGAATCGATTTCGTCCTGCATCCGTACGTGCCCGATGATGTTGATGAGTCCCAGCGCAACGGACAGGATAATGATGACCGCCAGGGTGGCGGCCAGGATGAATTTGCGGCGCAGCCGATGGATTTCCTGCATGGGATGAGACCTCCCGTTCAGCTTTCCTGGGCACAGAGCCTGAAGCTGCCGCCCCGTTTCCCGGCAATGCGGATGTCGCCGCCGATGGCAGCCAGTTTTTCCCGGAGGTATGACACATAGATCCAGACAATCCCGCTGTCCGTCTGTTCTTCCTTATCCCAGACACGGTCAAAGAGCATTTCCGTCGAGCATTCTTTTTCGGGATTGAGCATAAAGATCTTCATCAGCTGCGTTTCCTTGGCAGAAAGCCTGACGGCGCTCTTACAGGAAAGTTCACCTTCGCCCACGCGGAGTGTGACCGATCCCTGGTGCAGGGATTCGGCATCCCGCTGGTTCCGGCGCAGCATGGAACGGATCCGGGCAAGGAGTTCGCCCATGGCAAAAGGTTTTGTCAGGTAGTCGTCCGCACCGGCATCGAGTCCGCTGATCCTGTCATCCACCTCTGCCTTTGCCGTCAGGAGGATGACAGGGGTCTCGTTGCCGCTCTGCCGCAGTTCCTGGAGGGCTGTCAGCCCATCCTTGCGGGGCATCATGATATCGAAGATCATACAGTCATAAGGATGCCTGCGGGCCATATCGACTGCCTCCTGCCCGTCGCCGGCCGTGTCCACATGGTAGCCGGAATGGCTCAGGACAGCTGCAACAGCCATGGACATGGCCTTTTCATCTTCTGCAAGTAAAATATCGTCCATTCGTTCAACGCTCCTTTTCCTGGCTGTCAGGGTCCGACTGGATCAGATTCCGGATGGTCTGAAGGGACAGATCACAGGCAGCCAGTTCGTCAGCACAGCGCTTCAGTTCCGAAACGATCAGTTCGGGGTTCCGGATATCGTGTTTGTATTTCATTTCATGTTCCAGGCTGGCCCAGGTATCCATGGCAATGGTGCGCAGCTGGATTTCCGCATAAAAACGGCCCGGATCGTTCCCGTCGATATCCTCGAAGGGAGCTTCCAGTTCAATGATCATGTGATAGCTCCGGTAGCCGTTGGGCTTCACATTCCGGATATAATCTTTTTCCCGCACGACGCGGCAGCCCGGCAGTTTCCTGATCATCTCGATATTCCAGTAGATATCACTGATGAAGCGGCAGACCACGCGCAGGCCGATGGCATCGTAAAGGCGGCGCAGCGCCGTGTATGCCGATACTTCGTACCCCTTGCGGGTACATTTTTCGTTCATACTGGATGGTTCCTTCACCCGGTAGATCAGGTGCTCATAGGCTGCATGTCCTGTTTCTTCTTTTGCTTTCTCACTGTAGCGGCGGATCTGTTCAACGAGGTATGCCTGCACCTTGCCGAGGGTGGGATACCAGTCTTCGTAGTGCGATTTTTCTGCTTCCATAGCTTCACCTGTTTCTGCATGCTGAGAGGGCAGGACGATTCCTGTCCTTCTTACTTATTTATTGTAACATAAGTCAGTATCACGGATTGTGGCATATTTACGAATATTTATTACAGCTGGATGGCTGTTTCCGTATGAGTAAAGGGAATCCCTGCCTTTCGGACGGCAGAAAAAGACCGCTGCCAGGAGAAAACTGATTCCTCCTGCAGCGGCCGTCTCTGCTGCCATTCCCGGAGACTGGAGCACCGCGCCGCCGAAAGCCGTTAACCGGTCCTTCCTGGAAAAACGCACCGGCCCGTCCGGCCGTGACAGGGTGACAATCTGGATCAGGTACTGCCCGGCAGGGCAGCAGTCCCCGATATTATTTCAGGTTATAGAATACATCCATGCCGTTATATTCGCTGGCATCGCCAAGATCTTCTTCGATGCGCAGGAGCTGGTTGTACTTGGCCACGCGGTCCGTACGGCACGGGGCACCGGATTTGATCTGACCGGCATTGGTGCCGACCACGACATCCGCAATCGTCGTATCCTCGGTTTCACCGCTCCGGTGGGAAACGATGGCCGTGTAACCGGCGCGCTTTGCCATTTCAATGGCGGACAGGGTCTCCGTCAGCGTACCGATCTGGTTCAGTTTGATGAGGATGGCGTTTGCCACACCCAGCTTGATGCCCTTGGCGAGCCGCTCGACATTCGTCACAAAGAGGTCATCGCCGACGATCTGGATCTTTGCACCCAGCTTATCCGTCAGGAGCTTCCAGCCGTCCCAGTCATCCTCGGCAAGACCGTCTTCGATGGAAATGATGGGGTATTTGCCGCACAGTTCTGCATACCAGTCCACCATTTCAGCAGCGGTCTTGGAAACGCCTTCGCCTTTGAGGACGTATTTCCCGTCTTCATAAAGGCCGCTGGCAGCGGTATCGATGGCCAGTCTGACTTCTTCGCCGGGTTTGTAGCCGGCTTTTTCGATGGCTTCGACGATCACCTGCAGGGCTTCTTCATTGGAGTCCAGATCCGGTGCAAAACCGCCTTCATCACCCACGGCCGTGGCAAGTCCCTTGCCCTTGAGGACGTTCTTCAAAGCATGGTAGATTTCCGCATTCATCCGCAGAGCTTCGGCGAAACTTTTGGCACCGACGGGCATGATCATGAATTCCTGGATATCGACGTTATTGTCCGCATGGGCCCCGCCGTTCAGGATATTCATCATGGGAACCGGCAGTTCCTTGGCATTCGGGCCGCCCAGATACTGGTAGAGGGGCAGACCGCATTCCTCGGCAGCAGCCTTGGCGACAGCCAGGGATACGCCCAGGATGGCGTTGGCCCCGAATTTACCCTTATTGGGCGTACCGTCCATCCGGATCAGTTCCTTGTCGATTTCGACCTGACGGGTCGGGTCGAGACCAACGAGGAAATCGGCAATGATATCATTGACATTGTCCACAGCCTTCTGGACACCCTTGCCGTTATAGCGGGTCTTATCCCCGTCACGGAGTTCCACAGCCTCGTGGATGCCCGTGGAAGCCCCGGAGGGCACAGCCGCGCGGCCGATGACGCCGTCGTCAAGGACAACTTCGACTTCCACCGTGGGATTTCCGCGGGAATCAAGGATTTCTCTGGCATATACATTATCGATCAAAGACATGTCTGTTCACCTCTCACTTTCTTACAAGCAGCGTGCGTCCCGTCATGGCATCCGGTTCGGGAAGACCCATCAGATCAAGCAGGGTCGGTGCGATATCGGACAGCCCGCCGCTGCGGACACTGACACCTTCATCCGCGCCTGCGACAAGGATGGGGACGGGATTGGTCGTATGGGCCGTCATGGGTCCACCCGTGGCGGGGTCGATCATTTCTTCCAGATTGCCGTGGTCGGCCGTGATGCAGACAGCGCCGCCTTTGGCAAGGACCGCGCCGACCAGGCGGCCGGCGCAGGTATCAACGGCTTCCATGGCCGCTATGGCTGCCGCAAGGACGCCCGTATGGCCCACCATATCGGGATTGGCAAAATTCAGGATGATGAGGTCGTACAGATCCCTGCGGAGAGCTTCCTCAAGCTTTTCCGTCACGGTATAGGCGCTCATCTCGGGCTGCAGATCATACGTCGCCACTTTGGGCGAAGGTACAAGGATGCGGTCCTCTCCGGCGTAGGGCTCTTCCCTGCCGCCGTTAAAGAAGAAGGTCACGTGCGCGTATTTTTCCGTTTCGGCAATGTGGAGCTGATGGAGCCCTGCCCGGGACACCACCTCACCCAGGGTGTCGCGGATATCTTCGGGCGCAAAAGCCACAGGTACGGGCAGGGATGCCTCGTACTGGGTCATCGCGACCACGTGGACGGGCCGCGCCCCGGGATCCGTCTCAAATTCCTTAAAGGACGGTTCTGCAAAGGCGGATGTGATTTCCCTTGCGCGGTCGGGCCGGAAGTTGAAGCAGATCAGGCTGTCCCCGGCGCGGACAGCGCCCGGAACGCCGGCAATGGTGTACGGGACGACGAATTCATCCGTCTGCCCCGCCGCATAGGCCCGTTTGAGACCTTCTGACGCGGACGGTGCCGACAGGGCATCCCGTCCGGTCATGGCATCATAGGCTTTCCTGATACGGTCCCAGCGCTTGTCGCGGTCCATGGCGTAATACCGCCCGGAAACGTCGGCGATGCGTCCCACGCCGATGCGGCGGCAGGCTGCTTCCAGTGCCTCCAGATACGGACCGGCACTTTTGGGCGGCGTATCGCGGCCGTCCAGGAAGGCATGGACGTACACATCTTTTACGCCCTCCCTTTTGGCCATTTCCAGAAGGCCGAAGAGATGCTCCATATGGCTGTGCACGCCGCCGTCACTCAAAAGTCCCATGAAATGGAGACTGCGGCCCGTATCACGGGCTCTGTCCATCGCCTCCCGGAGCACGGGATTGGCAAAGAAAGAACCATCTTTGATGGCGCGGGTAATGCGCGTCAGGCTCTGGTAAATGATCCGCCCCGAGCCAATGGTCATATGCCCGACTTCAGAGTTCCCCATCTGCCCTTCCGGCAGCCCGACAGCTTCTCCGCTGGCCTGCAGCCGGTTGTGGGGAAAGCGGGCAAAATAAGAATCCAGATGCGGCGTCCTGGCAAGATCAGCCGCATTCCCCGGTCCGGGCGGGGCAATGCCCCACCCGTCGAGGATCATCAACATCACTGGTTTTTTCTTCATGCGGCGCCTCAGAACGTATTGGCGATCGCGGCAAAGCTCTCTGCCTTCAGGCTGGCGCCTCCCACGAGGACACCATCGATTCCCTCCACATGGAAGGAATGGGCATTTTCACTCGTCACGCTGCCGCCATAGAGGACACGGGTCCGGCGGGATGCTGCATGGTCGAACTGCTTTTCCACGGCTTTGCGGATGACTTCGGAAGCTTTCAGGGCATCCTCCACAGAAGCTGTATTCCCTGTGCCGATAGCCCAGATCGGTTCATAGGCCACGACGAGGCGGCAGGCCTGTTCCTTCGTCAGGGACGCCAGGACGGGCTGCAGTTCGGAAAGGATCACTTCTTCCATGCGGCCGGCCGTATGCTCGTCCGCATTTTCCCCTACGCAGAGGACCGGATCCAGCCCATTGCGGAAGGCAGCAGCAATCTTTTTGACGACGATCTCATTCGTATCGCCAAAATACTGCCGTCTTTCCGAATGGCCGACGATGACATATTCCGAACCGATTTCAGCAATCATCGGACCGGATACGGCACCCGTGTAGGCGCCTTCGTCTTCATAGAAGAGATCCTGGGCCCCGTACATGATATGGGAGCCGTCCACCAGCGCAGCCACCGATTCCAGTGCGGTAAAGGGCGGGAAGAGGACGACTTCACAGTTGGCTGCTTCCGTCCGGTGCATGACTTCGTGAGCCAGATCGAGCGCTTCCTCGACAGTCTTATGGCATTTCCAGTTGCCCGCGACCATGGGGTCACGCAGGTCATCCAGAGCTGCCAGACCGGGCAGGACTTTGCCTTCGAGATATTCCAGGGACGCGCCGCCGCCCGTCGATACATGGCTCATCTTATCAGCAAGGCCCAGCTGCTTGACCGCAGCCGCGCTGTCGCCGCCGCCGACGATTGTTACACCGCCGCAGCGGGCCATGGCTTCTGCCACACCGCGCGTACCGGCCGCAAAAGGAGCCATTTCAAAAACACCCATCGGGCCGTTCCAGACCACGGTCTTCATGCCGGCCAGAGTATCCGCATAGAGTTTCGTCGTTTTGGGTCCGATATCGAGGGCCATATAGTCCGGATTCAGCTTGTCCAGATCTTCCGGTTCATGGGAGGCATCCGCCGCAAAAGCCGCTGCCATTTCAAGATCCACCGGCAGGAGCAGCTTTTTCTGTTTCGCCGCGGCCAGATCGATCAGCTCTTTGGCCACGCCGATGCTTTCCTTTTCCACAAGGGACTTGCCAAGATCATAGCCTTCAGCAGCGAGGAACGTGTTGGCCATGCCGCCGCCGATAAGGATCACATCGGCCTTTTCGATCAGGCTCCGGATGACAGCGATCTTGTCCGCCACCTTGGCCCCGCCAACGATGGCTGCAAAGGGACGGGCCGGGTTATCCACGGCATTGCCCAGATAGGTGATTTCCTTTTCCATGAGGAAGCCGGCCACTGCGGGCAGGTAATGCGTCACACCTTCCACGGAGGCATGGGCGCGGTGGGAAACGCCGAAACCGTCATTCACATAGATATCCGCCAGCGATGCCAGTTCCTGGGCAAATGCCGCGTCATTCTTCTCTTCTTCCGGATGGAAACGCAGATTCTCCAGCATCAGCACGTCGCCGGGCTTCAGGGCGGCAGCCGCATCCGCAGCTTCCTTGCCGACGCAGTCGCCGGCAAAACGGACTTCCCTGCCGAGGAATCCGGCAAGGCAGGCAGCCACGGGCTTCAGGGAATACTTTGCGACCACTTTTCCCTTCGGACGTCCCAGATGGGCCATCAGGATGAGGGCCGCACCGTGATCCAGGAGGTAACGAAGCGTCGGGAGAGACGCCTCGACACGGGTCGTGTCAGTGATCTCTCCCGCTTCGTTCATGGGGACGTTGTAATCCACGCGGACCAGTACTTTTTTACCGGCTACATCGATATCCTTCAGTGTTTTCTTCTCCATGAATATCCGCTCCTTGGCAAAAGGCTCAGAGTCCCTTGCTGGCTACGAAGACAGCCAGTTCGACCAGGCGGTTGGAATAACCCCATTCATTGTCGTACCAGGACACGACCTTGGCACAGCGGGAACCGATCATCATCGTGGACAGGCCGTCGACGATGGAGCTCAGCGGGCAGCCCTTGTAATCGATGGAGACCAGAGGCAGTTCGTTATAGCCGAGGATTCCCTTCATCGTCGTTTCAGAGGCAGCTTTCATGGCTTCGTTGATCTGCTGCTTCGTCGTATCGGTCTTCAGATTGACAACGAGGTCGGTCAGGGATACGTCCGGAGTCGGGACACGGACCGAGATCCCGTTCAGCTTGCCGGCCAGTTCCGGAATGACAAGAGCCGTGGCTTTGGCGGCACCGGTCGTCGTCGGGATCATGGAGCAGGCGCCTGCGCGGGCACGTCTCAGGTCCTTATGGGCGGCATCCAGGATCTTCTGGTCATTCGTGTAGGAATGGATGGTCGTCATCAGGCCGCTCTCGATACCGAAATTGTCCAGCAGGACTTTCGTGAACGGAGCCAGGCAGTTGGTCGTGCAGGAAGCGTTGGAAATGATATTGTGCTTCTTCGGATCATACTTATCCTGGTTGACGCCCAGGACGATTGTGATATCCTCGCCCTTGGCCGGAGCAGCGATCAGGACTTTCTTGGCACCATTGTCCAGATGCGGCTGGACCTGTTCACGGTTCTTGAACTTGCCGGTCGTTTCCAGGACGACATCCACACCCAGTTCACCCCAGGGAATTTCGGAAGGCTGATTATAGCGGGTGAATTTGATGCTGCGGCTGCCCACTTTCATGGTATCGCCGTCTACAGAGATGTCTTCATCAAAGGTGCCGTGGATGGAATCGTATTTCAGCAGATGTGCATAGGTATCGATGCCGGAACGGGCATTGACAGCGACCACTTCCACTTCCGGATTCTTGACGGCAATGCGCAGTGCACAGCGACCAATCCGACCAAAACCGTTAATACCAATCTTTACCATTTGTAAAACCCTCCTAAAATAGAATGATCTATGATTTGCTGTTCAGCCAGTAAATGATTTCACGGGCAGCTCCCTCATCAGTGACGAGGATATCCTCCTGCCCATTGCGCAGGACGGAGAGGATGGCTTTGCCCTTTGATCTGCCGCCGGCAATGCCGATGACTGTATGGATCTTGGCAAGATCATTGATGACAAGGCCCAGGGAATCCGTGCTGTAAACGACCTTGCCGTCGAGCCGGAAATACTGTCCAAGGGCTTCCCCTTCGGCGCCTTCTTCCTGCAGCATGGTGCGGACTTTTGCAGGAACGCCTCTTTTCTCTGCCATGACCAGGGCCTGGCCCATGCCATGGACGAGGATGTCCGTACTCTTGATGGTATTGATGACATCCTTGATGCCGGAATCCTCATGGAGGATCTGCGTCAGCACATCCTCACTGACACTGTCGGGCACATAAAGCTGCAGATACCGGGCCTTCAGGTGCATTGCAAGGACCGTGGCGATGGTATTGGCCTGAAGCTCGATCCGGTCACCCAGTCCTCCCCGTGCCGGAACGATGACACAGTTCGGCTGATTGCCGTAAATGGTCTCCGCCATGGCCGCCACAGTGGACCCACCGGTCACAGCCACGATATGTTCCTTTTTGTCAGCAACCAGATTGAGCAGGATCCTGGCTGCCGTACGGCCGATTTCCTGAGTAACGACTTTGTTTTCATCCGCGTCTCCGGGAATGACCACCACCTTTTTGAGTTCCAGTTTCTCCGCCAGGATATTTTCCAGCGAAGAAAGTTTCTGCAGACGGTTCACATAGGCTCGAAGCTCCTGAAGCAGGCTGCTGCCTTCATCCGTAAGAGCCATGCCGGCAAGGCCGAAGCTGAGGAGCCCCGCTTCCTTGAGGAAATCCACATGGGAACGGATGACGCGTTCAGAAAGTCCCAGCTTCTTTGCCAGGGTCCGCCGGCCGATCGGCTGATCGTTGCGGATCTGGAGAAGGACATTGTACCGCTCGATGAGCAGTTGGACCATCTCAGGGACGAGCTTGTTCTGCAGGTTGATGACTTCATCGATGCTGGCGTGTTCATTTTTGTCCCACATGTTGTTTTTTATGTCCCACCATCTCCAAAAAAAATATACACTTTTTTCCTTACAAAATCATTATAGCACATCGATGATTTTAGAAAAGTCCCATTTTCTTTTTCTGGCACGCCGAAAATTTTTTTACACTTCCGTCCGTCCCGCCCAGCCCGGCCAGCTGTGCGTCTTTTTTCATACTGTCCATTACAGAGGGACTGTCAGAACCTGTTATTTTGCCGATAAACTGTCCTTTCCTGCAGGGAATCCCCATACCGGACGGATAAATATCGATTAAATTTTCTGAAAATATTTTTGTATTAAAGCTAAATATGCGCTATGATTTTAGAGTGTCCCAAAATCAAGGACCGTGCCGCTCCCGCAAAGGACCTGCCCTGACGGCATGGTACCGAAGAAAGAGAGGTTATCCGATGTTTCATGTTGCTGTCTTAGACAAAGCAAAGACTTCACTCCCTATCCTGACCAAACGCCTGCACTCGCTGTGCCTGTCGGAACGGATCGTCCCGCATGCCTTTGTCCGTGAAGAAGACCTGCTCGACAGCTATTATTACGGCGACCGCTACCATGCTCTCATCGTACGGGAAGCCCGTTCCAAGACGGCCACGCTGACCTTCGAAAAGGATTTGCGCCGTTTTGACAAAGAGGTCCCCATCGTCCTTATCATGCCGTCAGGACGTCTGTCCCTGGAAGGCTACCGGATCCCTTTGTTCCGTTACTATCTCCGGATACCTGATGCAAAGGAACTTGCATCGCTCATGGAATCTCTGATTGAATATTGTCTGGAAATGCATCCCCACTACTACATGTTCAATGACGGGGATGGTTTCCATCGCCTGAGCCTGCGGGACATCCAGTTTTTCATGGCTTACAACAACCGGGTCAGGATCCATGCCGGAGATAAAGCGTATACGCTGCGTGAATCGATCTTCCGGATCGAGGAACAACTGCAGGGCTGTTCCTTTTTACGCATCCACCGCAGTTTTCTGGTCAATATCGAACACGTGCACTTCATCACCACCGGTACCGTCATCCTGAGAGACGGCACAAAACTTCCCATCGGCAAGAAGTACAATGGCAGTTTGCGCAGCTCCCTGCGGACCATGCTCGGTATCGACGGGCAGTAGGACAGCTGCTGACGCGCCGGCTGAGCCTGCGCTGCCTGCAATCAAACTACACAGGGCAGATCCTCCGGAAACTTCACTCCCTTGACAGACAGGGAGTGAAGTTTTATCATTGGCTCCACGAAATAGTTATTTTTAGTAAATAAGCATTTACAGGAGGCAGCAACTATGGAAAAGGTGGCATCCCATTATGCAGCCATTTGAACGCCGTGCCGATGCCAGGCTTTATCTTTCCATCCTCGCCACCGGCATCCTTTCTTTCATCGGAGTCGTCATTGAAACTTCCATGAAGGTCATCTTCCCGACGCTGATGAAGCAGTTTTCCATCGGTACATCCCTTGTCCAGTGGATCACCACGGGCTGCCTGCTCGTCCTGTCCGTCATCATCCCGACATCGAGCTGCCTGAAACACCGCTTTCCACTGAAACGTTTCTTTGTCTGCGGCAATCTGGTTTTCCTTACAGGAACGCTGCCGGGCGCAGCAGCGCCGAATTTTCCCGTCCTGCTCCTGGGACGGATCTTTCAGGATGCGGGCACGGGCATTTCCCTCACCCTCATGTTCAACATCGTCCTGGAACAGGCACCGCTTGACCGCATCGGGGCCATGATGGGAGCCGCCATGCTGATCTGTGCCCTGGCACCGGCTGTGGGTCCGTCCTTTGGCGGTTTCGTCGTCATGAACTGGGGCTGGCATACGATCTTCCTTTCCCTGATCTCGTTCATCATCCTGTCTCTCGCGGCCGGGCTTTACGCCATCCGCCGGTCCTGTCCCTGCGGGCCGGGGAAATTCGACTTTTCCGGCCTTGTGCTCCTTGGCTGCTGTTTCATGGCCTTTATCCTGGGCTGCAGCGAAGCCGCGACGCTCGCGTTGCATCCAGCACCCTGCCTCATCCTCTTTGCGGCAGCCCTGAGCTTCCTCTTTTTGTTTTACCGTCATGAGGAAAACCTTCAGACAAAGGGACAGCAGCAAAATAAACCGCTGCTTCCCGTGCGGGACGTACAAAAGACCTGCAGCGTACTGAAAAACCCTCCGATCCCTTTTAAGGACCGGAGGGTTTTTACAATGCTTAAAAAGTTTTCTTGCCGGCAGCGCTTATGCTTCTTCTTTCACAGGACGCTTCAGGATTCCCAGCAGCACGGCCCCGACGACGGAGCCGGCAAGGAGAGCCACGAAATACATGGGCCAGTTATGGACGACACCGAAGACGAAGATACCGCCGTGGGGCGCCGGGATGGTGCAGCCAAAGAACATGCTCAGGGCACCGGCGACTGCCGCGCCGATGGCGCAGGACGGAATGACACGCACCGGGTCCTCGGCAGCAAAGGGGATGGCCCCTTCCGTGATGAAGGCGAGGCCCATGACGAGCGTCGAGACAAAGGAACTGCGGTCCTTTTTGGTAAATTTGCTCCGGAAGCACTGCGTCGCGAGGGCAATGGCGACAGGAGGCACCATGCCGCCGACCATGACGGATGCCATGAAAGGCGAAGAGACTGCGGATCCATCCGCGCCCGCCAGAGAGGCCGTTCCAAAGACATAAGCCGCCTTATTGAGCGGTCCGCCGAAATCGATGCTCATCATGCCGCCCAGCACGAATCCCATCAGGAGTTTGCTGCTGCTGCCCATACTGGCAAGCCCTTCTGTGACGCCTTTATTGAAGGACGCCATGACGGGATTGATGGCAAACTGCATCAGGGCCCCCGTGATCAAAAGACCGATGACGGGATAGACAAGGATTGGCTTCAGGCTTTCCAGCGAATCCGGCAGGACGGCGAAAAGCTTCTTCAGCAGCAGGATCAGGTACCCCGCGGCAAAACCGCCGATCAGTGCGCCAAAGAATCCGCTGCCTCCGGCACTTGCCATGGCGCCGGCAATGATCCCGACGAGCAGACCCGGCCGGTCGGCAATGCTCGATGCGATATAACCTGACAGCATCGGCATCATAAAGCTGAAGGCAAGTCCACCCGTATTCTTGAGGAAGGCCGCCAGGGGCGTGCTGCTGCCGAACTTGGCCGTACCGGCCGCATCCATATCGAAGAGGAAGGCAAGAGCGATGAGGATGCCGCCTCCGATCACAAACGGCAGCATATGCGATACGCCGTCCATCAGATGCTTATAGACCCTGCGGGCGCCGCTTTCCTCCTGCTTTGCCTCAGTTTCCGCCGCGCTTCCGGCTTCACCTTCAAAAATGGGAGCTTCCCCGCTGAGCGCTCTGTCCAGCAGTTCATCTGCCTTGTTGATGCCGTCGGCGACTTTGACGATGACGACGCGTTTTCCCTTGAACCGGTTCATCGGGACGTATTTGTCCGCTGCCACGATAATGCCTTCCGCATGGGCGATATCCTCATCCGTCAGTGCATTTTTGACGCCGCTCTGCCCGTTCGTCTCTACTTTGATGCGGATATTCCGTCTGGCCGCATGCTGCTCCAGGCTCTCAGCCGCCATATACGTATGGGCGATGCCCGTCGGGCAGGCCGTTACGGCAAGGACCTGATAGCCGCTGTCCCCGCCGCCCGCATCGGCGGGAGCCGTTTCATCCGCTTTTTCTTCCGTTCCGGCTTCCTCGGCGAATTTTTCCGCTTCTGCTTTTTCGATGAGTGCAAAAAGGGCTTCCGTCGATTCGGCATTCATGATCCCGTCGATGAAATCCGGATCCATGAGCAGCGTCGACAGACGGGCCAGGACGTCGAGATGGACGTTGTCCTCCGTGTCCGGTGCGGCGATGAGGAAGAAGATCTTCGCCGGCTGACCATCCAGCGAATCAAATTCCACGCCGCTTTTCACCCGCATGAAAGCCAGGCCCGGCCGGGAAACGGCGGGCGTCTTGGCATGGGGGATCGCTACGCCTTCACCCACACCGGTACTGCCTTCCTCTTCACGATGATAGACACACTGACGGTACGTTTCGATATCTGTGATGTTCCCCTGTTTCGCCATCAGGTCGACGAGCATATCCAGGGCCTGTTTCTTTGTCTGGGCATGAGCTTCCAGATTGGTGCTTTCAGGCTTCAGTAAATCGGTGATCCGCATGATTATTCTCCTTGTGCTGCGATGGTCTCGATGGCTTCCCGATCTGCCAGATGCATCGTAAAAGCCGTGGCGCTGCCGGCGCTGATTCCCCACCAGAGTGCCCTGTCATAGTCTTTGTATTTCAGGTAGCCCGCCAGGAAGCCTGCCACCATGCTGTCCCCGGCGCCTACTGTATTCACCGTTGAACCTTTGGGCGCTTCATGGTAATGGACTTTGTCATTCTCATCAAGGAGCAGAGCGCCCTCCGCACCAAGCGAAACGAGGATATTGCGGGCTCCCATTTTCTGCAGCTCTCGCGCTCCGTCCGCCACATCCTCACGAGTCGGCAGCTTCTCTCCCAGGATTTCTTCCATTTCCTCCCGGTTCGGCTTGATCAGGAAGGGTTTGCAGGGCAGGGTGCGCTTCAGGAGTTCTCCCGTGGCATCCACGATGCACAGGACGCCGCGGGCATTCAGCATCTTTACGATATCCGCGTACAGGGCATCCGTCCCGTTGGCCGGGCGGCTCCCGGAGAGCACCAGGATATCCCCGTCGTCCAGATTGGAGAGTTCCTTCACGAGAGCGGCGATATCGTCCATGCCGACTTCCGGTCCCTTGCCGTTCAGGGCTGTTTCCACATCGCCGCGGATCTTGACGTTGATCCGGGAAAAGCCCTTTGCCACGGGCAGCAGCCTGACATCGCAGCCCCTGGCCGTGAGCAGGCGTTCGATCTCGTCCCCCGTAAAACCGGCTTTGAATCCCAGGATACGGGAAGCGATTCCCAGGTTCTGCAGTACGATGGATACATTGATGCCTTTCCCGCCGGGAAAGATTTCCTCCTCGACACTGCGGTTGATGGCTCCGATGGCAAAATGGCCCGCCGTGACCACATAGTCGAGAGATGGATTGAAAGTAACTGTGTAAATCATGATTCCGCTCCTTTGAGGTGATGCTGCCGCCTGAAAATTTGGACGTTCCCGGATTCAGGACCGGGAGGATGCAAAGATCCGGAAATTGCCCAGCTCCACACCAAGTTCCCGGGCAAGTTCCAGGTTTGCCGGATCCGTTACGGCTGCAAGTTCTGTTTCATAGCTGTGATCCCAGTGCGAATCAGCCTGGAGGACCGCGTCATCCAGACCGGGATGGAGCATGATTTCCGTGACCCCGCTGCGTGCCCCGAGCAGCAGCGTCCGGATGCAGGCACTGTCAACCGCCCGGCCGGCAACGATGCCGCCAAAATGATCCGGTGCGCCGAGGCCGCGTCTTTCTGCCTTGCGTCTTGCGCGTTCAGCGAGGATATGCAGGCCGGCCCGGCCGACCTGTTCTCCCAGATTGGCCGGCCGCGTGTCCAGGAGGTCCACGGGAATGGCCGGGATCCTCACAGCCGGGATCCCGGCACGCACACAGAGGCCAAGGACCACATCGATGATGCCGGGCAGTACGTGCATGTGCTGATGGCTGTCCGCATGGGTCGGCACAAGCCCCGTCTGCAGGAACTTTTCGAGCTGCGCCTCACATTCAGCCCGCACTTCTGACAGCCTGACGCGCCCCTTCAGGAAATGCTTCACAAAAGCCCCGTGGTCCGGATAGAAAACACCCGTCCCTGCCTGCACGAGCGATGGGATCTGGTCCGGCGGCAGGACGGGGCGGCCGTCCACCAGGGTAAAATGAATGCCCATGCTCAGCTGCGGATACTTCCGTGCCAGCTCCACAGCACCGTCAAAAGCCCGGGCCGTCACCATGACCGTCGCAGACCGGATCATCCCATGCAGCAGACCTTCTTCCACAGCTTTGTTGATGAGTTCATGGCGGCCGAAGTCATCAGCATTCACAAGCAATATTTTTTTATCCACAGGATACAGGTGCCTCACTTTCGTCCGTGTGCCCCCGTTTCGGGAGCCCCTGTTTTCACTCTGATTTATTTACATTATAATATAAAACCTCCGGCCTGTCTCTACAAATCACCGGCATTGCTGCTGATGCAGGCTGCTTACGGGGCGGCCGCTCTTTCCTGGGCAGCATGATCCCGGGCCGGATCGGGCCGTTCACGGCTGCATTTCATCCGTATTTTTATTGTCCGCTGTTTCCGCTTCTTCTAAAAACTGTTTGCAGGCTTCCAGCTTTCCCTGCTTCACCAGATCTGCAAATCGCCTGATCAATTCCCATTCATCGTCGAAAGCCCTGACCTGATGCTGGGACCTCACACCCCCCGGACTGACGGATCCTTTGGGGCGCCCTGCACCGGAACGCCGGCCTCCCCACCCAGACTTCTTTTCCATCATTTTTCCCTCTTTTCAGTGCAGAATGAAGGCTTCCGGCAGCTGGAACAGCTCCGCCTGCAGTACCTCTGAGCCGGCTCTTCCATCTGACAGATCCGTACAAAAATGCTGCGTGCAGTGCAGACACTGGAATAAAAATGATACTTCCCAGACGGTCTGCGCGGCAGGAGCAGGCCGGGGAAATATGCATTGCCCCGGCAGCGTCCGCCTTGCTCTCAGCTGCCGCATTTTCTTATCCCTCTACTGACAAGTATAATATATATAAGCTCTTTCGGGAACACCTGACTGCAGAGACAATCTTATGACCCGGCCTGCCCTCTGCGCATGCGCCGTGTTATAATAAGGTCATTCCTGATTGCTAAGGAGGAATGTCCCTTGAACCGTACGTTCACTCCCAGGTCCATGGTCTTCATCTCGTTCCTGGGCGCCCTGTCCTTTCTGCTCATGTCCATCGAAGTGCCCCTGCCTTTTGCACCGGCCTATATGAAATTCGAGATTTCCGATCTGCCCGCGCTCTTCGGCGGCTTTTTCCTCGGACCGCTGGCCGGCACCATGGCCTGCCTGATCAAGATCCTGCTGAAACTCATTGTCATCGGGACCCATTCAGCCCTTGTCGGCGAGATGATGAATCTCTTCTGCAGCATGGCCTTTGTCCTGACAGCTGCCTGGTACTACCATTTCCATTACAATAAAAAAGGTGCCCTCCAGTCCCTTGTCCTTGCATCGCTCCTGGGAAGCGCCTTTGCAGTCTTTACCAACTATTATTTTGCCATCCCCATGTATGTGCGCCTCTATGGGATCCCTCTCGAGACGATTTTGCAAATGGCCGCGGCGGCCAATCCGTTCGTCCATTCCATGACCGGTTTCCTGCTGCTGACCATCCTGCCCTTCAATCTCGTCAAATACGCCGTCGTGTCCGTAATCGCCTTCTCCGTCTATAAACGGATCAGCCTGGCTCTGCAGGCGCTGATCCGGCATGATGCGCGGTAAGGCCCGCAAAGATTGCCGCAAAGACAGGATACCCTGCCCGCCGGTCCCGATGCCGGAGCGCAGGGTATCTTTTTGCCTGAAGCAGGAGCTTCCGTTCTTCACGGCTGCTCCGGTCCGGTCTGCAGCTGTTCGAGCTGCACGATGGCCCTGACGGATATGGTAAGTCCGGACACAAAGCGCAGGGTCCTGTGCGTAAGGTCAGCCGCAAGGAGCCTTTCACGGACTGTCACACAGGAACCGCCCGCCTTTGCCGGGTCCTTCCGGAAATAAGTGAGCCGTACAGCCGGACGGTCACCAATACAGCGCAGGAGTGCCTGCAGCCGGTAATCGAGTTCCTCCCGGGCCGCCTCGTCGAGGGCGGGCTCACTTTCCGTGACGCGGGCCGTTTCCCGCACCAGATCCCCATACCCTTCGAGAGCATCGAACGGAGCGAACTGTGCTGCCCGGGCCGGCCGGGGCATGGTATGGCAGTGCGGCCTGGCCGGATAAGGCTGATCCAGGATATCTTCGTAGCGTTTCATGCCCGATGCCCCCCTACCTGCTGATTCCGCTCCAGGGTCCGGCCGCCTTCGCAAAGGCTGCTGGCTTTGAAGAGACAGCTCCGCCCAAAGCGCCGCTGCAGGGCTGCGGCCGCCTTTTGGAGCTTTTCTTCCCGCTCCCCGGCACAGTCCGTCCGTGCATCGAAAAGGGAGCCCATGGCCAGTTCTTCCTGCACTGCTTCTTCCCGGGGACGGATATGGAGCAGGGTCAGCGTGATCCGGCGGACCTTCCGGTACGGATCGACGCTGGCCTCATAAAGCCTGAGAGCGGTCTCCGTCAGCCTGCGGACAGAATCCGTAAAATGGTCAAGCCGCCGGGAAGCGTGGGCCCGCATGGCTTCCAGCGGCGCACCGGCGCGGTATTCGTAGCCGATTGTCAGGACAACTCCGTTTGTCACGACGCCTTTTTCGGTAAGGCTCAGCGCCAGGGCATCCATCATCTCCCGTACAATCAGGCGGGCACCGGCGGCGCTGTAAGGCCGCGGCAGGACCTGGCCCGACCCCAGGCTGTTTTCCCGCGGCCGGTAGGACTTGATGTCCTGCATGGTGCAGGGTTCCCAGCCCCAGGCATGGTCGATGAGGAGTTCGGCATTGATCCCGAAGAGGCGGTACAGGACAGCTTCGCCGCTGAGGGAAAAGCGGGCAATGTCCCCCATCGTATAAAGTCCGCGTGCCTCCAGACGGGAGGCATACCCCGGCCCGATGCGCCAGAAATCTGTCAGGGGGCGGTGATCCCACAGGCGTCTGCGGTAGGCCATTTCATCCAGGGCAGCGATGTGCATGCCGTAAGCATCGGCTTCCTGTTTTTTGGCAACGATATCCATGGCCACCTTGCTGAGGTAGAGATTGGTCCCGATCCCCGCCGTCGCCGTGATCCCCGTTTCTTCGTAGATGGACTTCAGGATGGCCCGCGTAAGCCCATGCGGTGTGATGCCGTACATTTCGCTGTAGGGCGTGACATCCATCATGACTTCATCGATGGAATAGACATGGATATCTTCCGGTGCCAGGTAGCGCAGATAGATGGCGTAGATGCGCCGGCTGTATTCGAGATAGCGCTTCATATGCGGCATGGCCGTGATATAGCCCAGCTTCAGGGAAGGATCCGCCCGCAGTTCCGGATCCTGGCAGGAAATCCAGCTGAATTTCTGTCCCCGTATCCGGGCCAGGCGGGCGCGGTTGATGTCCTCCACTCTGCGGATCACCTCAAACAGGCGGGGTCTGCCGGGGATCCCCCGTGCCTTGAGCGGGGGCGAGACGGCAAGGCAGATGGTCCGGTCCGTCCGGCTTTTATCAGCCACGACTAAACATGTGTTCAGTGGGTCCAATCCCCGTTCCACGCACTCTACGGAGGCATAAAACGACTTTAAATCGATTGATACATACACATGCTGCTCCATACCGTGCCTCCCGCGTCAATCAAACATTTGTTCGTTTAGCTTGATTATACCACAGGACAGCAAAAAAGACAGCAGAAAAATACTGCTGTCTCTTTTTTAGAACAGTTGGAAACAAATTCCGGAAATACCATTGACAAAGTTCAGTGGCGTGGCTCTTTCTGCGGCAGAGAAATGACCCGTTCCGGACTGACAGGCGTGCGGCCTCCGTTCCTGCCCCATTCAGCCGCCCGGGCCTTCACTTCGTCCATGCGGAGCACGCCGCAGGCAAACCCCTTGCGGACAAGTTCCGGCGGTACGTATTCATCGTATTTGTCGAAGAGGGGCACTTCCTCCGGATAGATGAGATCCATGGGATCTTTCAGTTTCTCGCCTTCCTCGGCAAGGACCTGGAAAAAAGTATCCTCGTCCGCATCCATGGTAAACTGCATGAAATAGGGCCGGAACGTATCGAGATGCTTCAGGCCCAGCCGGTCCGAGCAGCGCAGGTTCAGAAAACGTTCCATGGCCAGGAACCCGTAGGATCCCAGCCAGGGCAGGAGGCACCACTGCTTTCCCCCGAGGAAGATCAGGACGCGGTCCGCGGCTCCGCTGGCCCGTGCCGTCATGCGGGCCTGTGCAAGGCGGGCCGCTGCATTCTTCATCAAGTACGGATAGGAAACGTCCTCCGTAAGGACGCGGCGCATCCGTTCCAGGATCTTCGTATGGATATCGCCGGGGCACTCGCCGAAATACGCCGGCACCTTGCCCTTGACCAGTTCACAGTAGATGAGATGGCGTTTGCGGTCCACTTCAAGGACACGCCATACATGGCCGGCCAGGGCAATCTTTTCACCCGGCGGAGGCGGCGCCACGACGGTCCCGAGTTCCTGGGAATCACAGCGGACCGTGAATTCCTCACTTTCCTGGAAAACGCCGTAAAATTTGAAAGAATTGATGACCCGTTCCCCTGCAAGCCCCACGATCAGGCCGCCTCTCTCCGTCCGCTGGATATGTTCCTCCTCAATCAGATACCGCAGGAGATCCCGGTAATCGGCCTGGGAAATGCGGTGGAAATAGGGCAGCGTAAGTACGCGCTGAGCCAGCGCAGCCGGAGAGAGCTCGCCCGCCGAAGCAAGGGTGCTCATGGTCTGATGGTACAGGAGGCTGAAGGGCAGCCGGTCGAGCCGCGGCGGTTCGACCCAGTGTTCTTCCCGGTAAAGCTGGATCAGCGCAATGGCCTGGAGGAGTTTCCAGGGAATCGTGGCCGGCAGCATGGCCCGGATCTCAGGTTCATCCTCCCGGATGACGAACCACATCTCGGGCGGCATGCCCCGCCGGCCCGTGCGCCCCATGCGCTGCAGGAAAGAAGAGACCGTCCAGGGTGCATCGATCTGGAACGCCCGTTCCAGCCGTCCGATGTCGATGCCGAGCTCCAGGGTGGATGTCGTCACCGTCGTATACAGATGCTGTTCGTCCTTCATCAGTTCCTCGGCACTTTCCCGATAGGACGCGGAAAGGTTGCCGTGATGGATCAGGAAACGGTCCTTCTCATGCCTCAGCTCACAGTACTGGCGGAGGGAGGTGGTCACACCTTCACATTCCTCGCGGGAGTTGACAAAGACAAGGCACTTCCGGCCCCGCGTATGTTCAAATATGTACCCCAGCCCGGGATCTGCCTGGACCGGTGCCTCGTCGCTCTTCATATCGAGGGCGGGAGCGCCCTCGATATCGGTCCTGCCGTCACCGGCCTGGGCATCCCTGACATAGAAATGCTCCACCGACAGGCGCCAGCGGCTCTTTGCCGCCTTCACGCGGGGGATCCGGGTACGGCGTCCCGTCCCCTGGGACAGGAAAGCCCCCGTCTGCTCCGGTTCCCCCATCGTCGCCGAAAGGCCCACACGGCGCGGATTCACACCGGCCAGCCGGCTCAGCCGTTCGATCAGGCAAAGCGTCTGTCCGCCCCGGTCCCCCCGCAGCAGGGAATGGACCTCATCGATGACGACAAAGCGCAGATCTGAAAAAAGCTTCGGCACCGCCATATGCTTATGGAGCAGGATGGCTTCCAGCGATTCCGGAGTCAGCTGCAGGATGCCGGCAGGATGGCGCATGAGCCGGGCCTTGTGGCTCTGGGACACATCGCCGTGCCAGCGGGTCAGGGGGATATGCCCGGCCTCGCAGAGCGGGGTCAGCCGCTCGAACTGATCGTTGATCAGTGCCTTCAGCGGAGCGATGTAAAGACAGCCGACCGATCGGGGCGGATCGGCATCAAAGAGGGACAGGATAGGAAAAAAGGCGGCTTCCGTCTTGCCAGAAGCCGTCGAAGCCGTCAAAAGAAGATTGTCGTCACTATGGAAAAGGACGTCTGCCGCTGCCACCTGGATGGGACGCAGTTCGCCCCAGCCGGAGCGATAGATATAGTCCTGCACAAAAGGCGCATATTCCTCAAAGACACCCACTCCCGGTGCCTCCTTTCCTCAGACAGTGAACTCCGCAAAAGAGTCATCCGTGGGTTCGCTTTCCACTTCATTCCTGGCATGGACAAAACTGTCGGACGCCATGAAGTCGCAGATGCTCTTGTCCGGATGCTGCATGACCAGATCCAGGAGTTCGATGAAATCACGGATGATCTCACGCGGCGTGATGTGGGAATCCGCGCCGACACGGGCATATTCCAGTTTGATGAACTGGGCAAGGTTCTCCTCCGTCACCGTCGTGGGATATTCATACAGCGCGCTGTGGATATCACGCAGTTTTTCTGTCAGGATCAGCATTTCCTCCGGCGTGAGTGGCTGCAGATAGATGACGGGTGCCATCATGTCCTTGAACTCCGTGCTGAAGCGTCCCGATGCCAGGCGGGACTTCAGGGCTTCATAACTGTACACGCCGCGGCGCGGATCTTCCATGCACACGGGAGTGCCGCTCATGATGATGCCCAGATAATGAGCCTTGCCCTGCATGGTATCGTTGAACATGGTCAGGATCTTCTCATAGTTGTTCTGCCGCGCCAGGGACTGGGGGATCTTGTAGATGTTCACAAGCTCATCGATCAGGATGAAAAGCCCCGAGTACCCTGCCTGCTTGAGGAAGCGGGCAAAGACTTTCAGATAATCATACCAGCTGTCATCGCTGATGATGACGCCCACGCCGAGATCACGGCGCGCTTCCGTCTTTGTCGTATATTCCCCGCAGAACCACTGGATGATCCTGGCCTTGGTCTCCTGGTCGTCACGGCGGCAGGCTTCGTAGTACTGCGTCAGGAGATGGGCAAATTCAAAACCGTGGACGAGTTCCGTCAGGGAATACACGGTCTCCCGGATCTTTTTCTCCACTTCCCCGGCAAGGGCCGGATCCTCCGGAGCCAGACTCTTCTGCAGCTGGACATCCTGCTGGATGCGGTTGATCCAGCGGTCCAGGATGAGCGGAAGGGCGCCCCCTTCCGGTTTCGTCCGCGTGGACATGTTCCGGACAAGTTCGCGGTATGTGGCAAGTCCCTGTCCCCTGGTTCCCGTCAGACGCCGTTCCGGGGACAAATCTCCATCGACGACGACGAAATTCTTTTCCAGGACGAAATTCCGGATGGTCTGAAGAAGGAAACTCTTGCCGCTGCCGTAACGGCCCACGATGAAGCGGAATGAAGCACCGCCGTCCTCGATCACGGATACATCATGGAGAAGCGCATCGATCTCGTTCTTCCTGCCGACCGTGATGTAGGGCAGTCCGAGACGGGGCACGACACCGCTCTTCAATGACCCGATGACGGTCCGGGCAATACGTTTTGGTATCTTCATAATTGGAACTTTCCTTTCAGCTCTTCGGCGTAGTCGGGAATGACCTCCGGTCCCTCTGCATCTTCAAGGACCGTATCCCCGAATTCCGCATAGAGTTTGTCATTGATGCTGTCCACAAGGAGGGACTCCATAAGCCCTTTGGAACGGATCCACCCGATGTCTTTTCCGGAAAGGACGCAGCTCAGGAAACGGGCTTCGTCCTCGGTAAGACCGTAAGGCAGGGCGTTCTCCCCTGCCGCCTCCGAAACACGGGAATCTGAGGCGGGATCCGGTATATCTTCCCGCAGGGGTACGGAGGCATCCGCAGCTGCTTTTTCCGCAGCCGGTTCGCTGCCTGCATGCTCCAGAGGCCCTGTTTCCGGGAGCGTGCCAGGCCGCTCCGCTTCGACAGATGTTTCAGCCGTTTCTTCCGCAGCCTTTTCTCCTTCTGCCGCAGCCGCTCCGTCTCTTTCTTCTTCCGTCATGAGTTTTTCCCGCGTCACATCGGAATCCTGACGGATGGATGAAAGGACGGAGGTATCGATACTGATATGCGTCTTTTTATAGCGTTCCTGGGCGAGAAGCGTATTTGCAAAGGCCTTGTCCAGGATCCTGCCGATCCATTTTTTCTCATCACCTTTTTTCAAAGGATAAGGAAACCGGACCCTCTCCCGGTAAAAAGCGTCCATCATCCGAAACAGCTGGCGCAGGCCGCGGAGCTTTTTATCCGACAGCTCCATCCTGGTTTCAAAGGTAAAATCATTGTCCCAGGAAAGTTTCCAGTAAGGCCCGATCTGGATGGTTTCATCCGGATGGTGGGAAGGCTGCAGGAAAACCGCCGAAAGAAAGAAAGTTTTCCACGTCGTCTGTTCTCCCCTGGCATAGGTATCCCAGAACGTGAATTTCCGGTGTTTGGCAAAGTAGGCAAAAAAGAGCTCCATGCTTTCATACAGAAAATGGCCGAACCACTGCGGATCAGCCTTGTACATCCGTGATTTGGAGACGGCTCCGCCAAGCAGCCTGTCCAGCAGCTTCGGCACAGCCTCCGGCGGCAGACGGCCGGCACTGCATCGTTCCATCTCAGAAAGCAGGGAAGCATCCTTATTGAAGAAAGCAGTCTCCCGTTCCGTCCATTCAGGCCGGGGGATATGATAATAGATTAGATAATCAGGGATCCAGATATCCAGCTTGACACGGATGACTTCGTCACGTCCGCCATAGACATGATTCAGACAGCGCAGGATCTGCAGCCCTTCAAGGGGATCCCGGATGCCCACCTGGTTCAGGATCTCAAAGATATAAAGAAAGACAAACGTAGCCGGTGCATTCTCCCGGCTTCCTTTCCGAAAACGTGTACGCCATCCGAAATACCCTCTCAGTTCCCTGTCGTTCAAAGATTCATACGTAGGGAAATAATGGACGCACGGCTGCCGGTAGACCGTATCATCTTCATAATCCGCCACCATCCGCGCCTGCTGTACAAAGGACCGGGCATCTGCATCGTAGTACTCCCAGCCGGAGCGGTCACCGCTTGTCCCGGCCGCCGTCGTACTGCGCATCTGCTGCAGCGCCTCCGGCAGCTCTTTGCCTTTGGTCCGCGGAGGGATGGCCTCGCCTTCGTAATAATCAGAAAAGAGCGGTTTCCTGAAAATCCGCTTCATCGTATTCCTTCAGCCACCTTTCTCCGCGTCCATACAAGGCTGTCACCTGCGGGCAAACATACATTCGCTCTTTTTATTATATAAGACTCTGCCGAATCGTCAAGTCCTGCAGCTGCCGGCAGGAAAGCCGGATCATCCTTCCACGGCCGGAAAACCGTGCCCCTGCAGGACTTCCCGGGCTCTTGCCGAATCCGATTCGGCCACCATGATATAGTACCAGTTCCGGTCGATTTTGCCCCTTGGGCCAAAGTCCCGGATATCGAGCTTGGCCCCACAGCCGCCCACGGGCGCCTCACTTGGCACAGTGGATGAGGAAACGGAAATGCCCGCCTCCTTAAGGAAGCGGCGCGCCTCCTTCCATTCCGCTTCTTTGCCTTTTTCCTTATACACGACATGCGTCCTGCTGAATAACCCCATGACTCCTGCTCCTTGTCCCATGCGTCTTACTGCTTCTGGAAAGGGTACTGGAAAAGGCCCAGTGCCCGTTCCCGGTCGTCATACAGATATGCTGTTTCATTCAGGAGGAAAATCGAATGCTCCCCCCACTTGTTGATGCCCAGCATCGTCAGGGATGCCGGACGGATGTCAAAAGAAATCTGCTTCTGCGCTGCTTCTTCGATGGAAAGCCGCAGCCAGTAAAAAAGGATGTTCTGGATCGTGCCTTTGTGGGCGACGATGATCACGGGCCGCTCCTCCTCAAGGAGAGGTGCCGCACCGGCAACGGTCCGTTCATAGAAACTCCGGCGGGTCTCTCCGCCGTCATAATTCACATGGTCCAGTTCCCGTCCCGTAAGGGGAGGATGATAGAAGGCCCTGGCCTCCTCCCGGGTCAGTCCCGCTGCCCTGCCGTTGCTCTTTTCCCGCAGGAACGGACAGGCAGTCACACGCTCCACACCCAGTGCGGATGCAATGATCCGGCCGCACTGGGCGGCGCGCTTCAGATCACTCACATAGATATCCGGCCGCGGCGCATCGGCAAAATCCCTGGCGAGTACACGGGAAAGACGTTCAAACTGCCGCTTTCCCCGTTCTGTCAGTTCCGAATCCGTCCAGCCGCCCGTCAAAGACAATACATGATGTGCCGCTTCCCCATGGCGGATCAGTAAGATCAAGATATTCACTTCCCTGTCAAATATACCGTTTCAGTGTGACCGCCGTACGTCCCTTCTTCGTCGTACCCCGGATTTCCGCGACTTCCACCCGGCCCCGGGAGCGGAAGGAAATGACATCCCCTTCCTTGACCGTCAGAGAAGGACTCTTGACATCCTGCCAGTTGACGCGGACGTTGAGCGCTTTGATTTCCTCCGTCATGCGGGAACGGGAGACTCCGTAACCCGCAGCAGCCACTGCATCGAGGCGCAGGGCTGAAACCGTGGCGGAGATCAGTTTGACACGCTGTTCTTTTTCCTTCAGTTCGTCCAGGCCGATTTCTTTGACTTCCACGACGGCCGGGCCGATCCTGGTCAGATTGCTCAGCACATAGGGGACGAGAGGCGAATCGACAACAAGCTGGGCTCCGTCTTCATTGAAGACGATATCCCCCAGGACATCCCGCGTGCAGCCCATGCCCATGAAGGCACCCAGCACGTCCCGATGGCCCAGGTCATAGTACCGCTTATCCCAGAGGACCTGCAGCGCCGAAATGGCAAAATCCGGGCTGCCATAGAAATCATCACAGATGAAAGCGATCCGCATCCGCTCCGCATTCTTGAAGCCGCCGCTGCGTTCCATCCGGATCTGCGGGAAATTCGCCGCCACGATCTCCGCCACATTCTGTCCGTGCGGATCCAGGAACGGACTCACCCGAAAGCGCCGGCTCCGGCGGGCTCCGTCAGCCAGGTCGAGCAGTTTGCCGGCCAGCTCCTCATCGCTGCCGGACTTGAAAAACCGTAGGATCTTCTCTCTTTCAGACATCGTTATTTCCTCAGCGCCTCGCTTCTGTCAAGGACAGCCTGCACGGCATCGTAAAAAGCACCCCTCACCGCGTGGTTCTCCAGGGCCTTGATGCCGGCGATCGTCGTACCGCCCGGCGAAGTGACCTGATCCCGCAGCTCGGCCGGATGCAGTCCTGTCTTAAGCGCCATGACTCCGCTGCCCGCCATGGTCTGCGCCGCCAGCTTGATGGCAAGTTTGCGCGGCAGCCCTGCCATGACGCCGGCATCCGCCAAAGCATCGATGACGACAAACATATACCCGGGACCGCAGCCGCTGATTGCGGTAATGGCTTCCATGGCACTTTCGTCCACCCAGACGGCTTCGCCGCAGGAAGCAAAGATTGCTTCTGCAGCCCGGCGGTCCTCATCCGATACACCCTCTTCCGCCGTCAGGGCGCTCATCCCCATTCCGACAGAAAGCGGCGTATTCGGCATGACGCGGACGAGGGGCCGGTCCGGGATCAGCTCCTTCAGCATAGCCAGAGAATAGCTTCCCATGATGGATACGACACAGGCATCCGGTGCAAGGGCCGCACAAAGATCCGGTGTCACAGCTTTGCGGGCCATCTGGGGTTTGACTGCAAGGATGACATAGCGGGCATCCTTCACGGCTTCCTCGTTGCGGGCCGCTGCGGCAATACCGTAGGTTTTCGTTAAATATTCCCGGCGCGCCTGCGTGGGCACACCGGCAGTGATCTGTTCCGGTCCGGCAAGGCCGGCCTTCAGGATGCCTTTCAGGATGGCTTCCCCCATCGCGCCGCAGCCGATGAAGGCGATTTTCAGCATATTCATTTCTCCCATGGAGCAGACTCCCCTTCCTTTGTGTAATTCGTGTTCTCCACGTCGATATCCACGTTCTGCGGTGCGCAGACCATGATATTCCGGCCGATTTTCTTCATGGTTCCATCGATGGCATAGATGGTGCCGCTCATGAAATCCACAATGCGCTTGCGCACATCCGTATCGGTGTCTTCGAAATTGATGACCACGGGCTGATTCTTCCGCAGGTAGTCGGCCATCTTCTGGACCTCATCGAAATTGATGGGTTCGATGACCACCACGCTCACCTGATTGCGGGAAAGAGGCATGGAGATCAGTTTGTCATTTTCCCTGTCCCGGTGTCTGCCGAAGGAAGAAGCATCCTTCCTGCTGCCCCGGGCGTCCCGCTCATCCCAGGTCTTGGCCCCGAACATGGGGACCACCTTTTCATTTTCTTCCGCTTCCTCATAGGCATCCTCTTCCATGTCATCATCATCATGGTCCATGCCGAACAGAGAAAGGAATTTCCTGATGAGATCCTTAATCCATTTCATGCGTCAAAAGCTCCTTGTCATACAGTCCTGCCCGGCAGGATCAAAATTTCAGAGAATAGTCCCGGGCTCCGAAGAGCGCCGACCCTACACGGACTTCATTGGCGCCTTCCTCGACAGCGATCCAGTAGTCATGGGTCATGCCCATGGACAGGATATCGCAGGTATCCGTCCCAAGGGCGTCCTTCAAAAAGACAAAATCACGGTACCCGGCCGCAAAGACAGGGCGCGTCTCTTCAACATTGTCCGTGGCCTGGGCAATGACCATGACGCCCCGCACCCGGACATGGGAATATGTCCCGAGAGTGGGTACGACGGCCCGGAAATCTTCGGGCGAAAAACCGCTCTTCTGCGGCTCCCGGGCTTCATTGATCTGCAGCAGCACATCCATGACCTTTCCCTGGTCCGCGGCAGCCTTGTCGATATGGGCCAGGAGCTCGGCACTGTCCACGGACTCGATGATGGCAAAATGGGCAACCGCGTGTTTGACCTTGTTCTTCTGCAGATGGCCGATCAGGTGCCAGATACCACCCGGAGGCAGCACTTCCTGTTTATGCATAGCTTCCTGCACGCGGTTCTCACCGATATGGACAAGTCCCGCCTGCAGCGTTTCCGTCACGATCGATGCGGGGTGATTCTTGGTCACGGCAAGGATCGTGACATCCGTACCCGTGATTTTTGCTTCCTTACGATGGTCCAGGGCCTCGCGGATCTTAGCCCGGACAGTTTTGATTTGATCTTCCAGCATTGGAACATCCATCTCCCTTTGCTTATGCTTTTGATTTTTTAAAAATGACAGCAGCCAGACGGCCCGTATGGCCTTTTTCAGCACGGTGGGAAAAATACAGGTCCCGCCGGCACGATGTACAGATCCGTGCCGTATGGATCTGTGTGCTCCTGAGCCCCGCTTCCATGAGCTGCCTGCGGTTCATTTCCCACAGATCGAGCAGGAAATGGTTTTCCCGCACCGGTGTAAAACAGGCTTCATACCCGGGCGCGGCAGCACGTACCCGCTCATCCACCTCATAGCAGCAGGGGCCGATGGAAGGACCGATAGCAGCCGTCAGGGCTTCCGGCCTGCTGCCATACTGCTCTGCCATACGGCGGACGCCCTTTTGGGCGATCCGGCCCACGCTTCCCCGCCAGCCCGCATGGAAAAGGCCAAAAGCCCCGTGTTCGGGATCGGCCAGGATGACGGGAACACAGTCTGCAAAAAAGAGCATCAGGGCAAGACCGTCATCTTCTGTCACAAGGCCGTCCACAGCCGGTACCGTCGTGGCGGGTTCCCTGCTGCCGCGGCCTCCGTCGCGCTTTGTCACACAGGCCACTTCCGTCCCATGGACCTGCGCACAGGTCACAGCTGCGTCCAGGGAAAATCCCATGGCTGCTGCCACCCTTTCCCGGTTGCGGACAACTTTTAGAGGGTCGTCCTGCACATGGAGCGCCATATTGAGGGTGCCCGGCACGATATCGCTTTCGCCGCCCTGCCGGCATGTAAAGCCGTTGACGAACCCCAGGGCCTCCAAAGCGGGAAAATACCCGATCCTGATCCCCTGACTTTCCTTAAAGACAAATTCTTCCATACCATCCCTCACCTGGGACACGCCGCTCCGTCAGGCGCTTCTTTCCCTGTCCCATTCCATCTTCCCGCAGCCGGAAAAACATCGCTCCCCACTGCAGACGGAGCTGTCAAGATTCTTTCCGAAGTGCCTTTTCCATCCTGTCTATCATGGTGCCCAGTACCTTGAGGCGCGCATACTGCTTGTTGTTCGCCTCCACGACCGTCCAGGGAGCAAGCCGGGTATCCGTCCGGTACAGCATTTCATTGACGGCGTCCACATAAGCATCCCATTTGTCACGGTTGCGCCAGTCCTCGGCTGTGATCTTCCAGGTCTTGGCAGGATCGTTTTCGCGTGCCTGGAACCGTTTGTACTGTTCATCCTTGTCGATCTGGAGCCAGAATTTCTGGACCAGGATGCCCTGCTTCACCCACTGTGCTTCCATGGAATTGATTTCTTCATAGGCTCTCTTCCAGTCCATGACGGGTGTGAAATGTTCCACTCTCTCGACGAGGACCCTGCCGTACCATGTCCGGTCAAAGACGGCAATCTCACCGGGGCCGGGAAGCTTTGTCCAGAAACGCCACAGATAATGGTACTGGTTTTCCAGCTGGGACGGGGCACTGACGGGATTGACGCGGTAGCCCAGAGGATCCAGCGGTGCGACCAGCCGTTTGATGGCACCGCCCTTGCCGCCGGCATCCCAGCCCTCAAAACCGACAATCGTCGAAATGCCGTTCTTGTACAGTTCGTACTGCAGCTCTGCCAGGCGTTTATGGTATTTCTTCAGTTTCTCGCTGTATACCTTCTCGTCCACTTCCTGATAACACGTATACCGGCTGAGGATATCCGGCACGGTCGGATCGGGTTCATAGGCGAGCTGCTCTTTCTTACTGCCGGCAGAACTGCTTTTCAGTGTCTTTTCCAGTTCGGCCGCAAGCACATCCATGACATCACAGATGCCGGCCCTGCGGTCCTCCATGGATACGATGTGCCATGGTGCATACATCGTATTCGTCTCTGCCAGCATCTTTTCGTAGACATCCCGGTACGCATCGTAGTCGATGCCTTCGATGCCGCCCGGTGTCAGGGCTTCCCAGCGGCTGGCCGTATCGTCTTCGGATTTTGCCAGGTTCTTTTCCTGCTGTTTCCGGGTGATATGCGTAAAGATCTTGATGATTTTATAACCGCCGCAGGCCAGTTCCCGTTCAAATCCGTTGATCTCATCAAAGTTCACATGATACCATTCAGCAGCCTCATCGGGATCGCCCACATCATGTTCATTGCGCAGGAAATACCAGGCTCTGTGATGGATCGCGATTTGCCCCTTTGCCGGCAGTTCTTTCCAGAACTGAGTGAAAAAGGGCAGTTTTTTCTGGGATTCCGTTGTCTTGGACGAAGAATAGACACGGTAGCCGCGCGGATCCAGTGCAGAAATGACCTTGCTGATCAGCAGGCTCCGGTAAGCGCCGCGGAAACCCTCGAAAAGGATGATGACAGGGATCCCGGCCTCACGGATGGAACGCTGCAGAAAACCAAGGCGGACACTCTGCTCGTCAAATTTCTTGGAATAAATCTCTTTGCTCAGTTTTTTCGATGTATCGATTTTATCGAGCATGACACCTCTACTCCCTTCCCGTAAAAGAAGTCTTATGATCCAGGCAATATACAGTGTATCAGATTATTATACCATGCCGGTATCGGGCCGGACAATGGATTGCACCCATGCCCGCAGTCCTTCCGGAAATCCGGGATAAAGCAAAACCGGACAAGACGACTGTTCCAAGTCATCTTATCCGGTTTGAATCTTTACTGCAGGAATCCTTTTACGAGCGCGTTGATTTTCTGCCCCGATGCACGGCCATGGGTCTGGGCCATCACCCTTCCCATCACCTTGCCCATATCCTTCATGGACTTGGCACCGACAGCAGCAATCACGTCCTTGACTATGGCTTCCAGTTCCTCGTCGCTCAGCGGTTTCGGCAGGTAACCTTTCAGGATCTCGATTTCCTGCTCATTCTTTGCCACGAGGTCAGGACGGTTGGCGTCCTTGATCTCCGCGATGGTGTCTTCTCTCTGCTTGACTTCCTTCATCAGGACAGCCATCACAGCATCATCGTCCAGTGTACACTTTTCGTCAATTTCCTTGTTGCGGACAGCGACCCAAACCATGCGAAGAACAGCCAGTTTCAATCTGCCGGCTTCCCGTTCTTTCATGGCGGCCTTCATGTCCGTCTGCAGGCGTTCTCGTAAAGCCACTCGTAAAGCCCCCAAACTGATTATCTGGATTTACGTTTTCTGGCAGCCTCAGACTTCTTTTTGCGTCTTACGCTGGGTTTTTCATAGTGTTCACGCTTTCTGACTTCGGAGAGAACTCCGGCCTTCTGCGTAGCACGTTTGAAACGGCGAAGAGCGCTGTCAATAGACTCGTTCTTGCCAACTTTGATCTCAGTCATCTATATCCCTCCCTCCACGTCACATTAGGGAAGTGTTGTTTAAAATAACACCTAGCTATTATACCGTAGAAAGCGAGTTTCTGTCAATATCTTACGGAAACACTTGTCATCCGGACCGGCATGATTTTCTGCAGCCTGCATTGGCCATTCTGCCGGACGGGTCCGTGTCACCCGGGGCTCAGCACGGAGGCCAGCCCAGGACTTTTCCGCCGAGGATATGGACATGCAGGTGCGGCACGGTCTGACCGCCATCCTTCCCATAGTTGATTACGACCCGGAATCCTTTTTCCTTGATGCCGAGCTTCGTTGTGATCTCATCCAGTTTGGACTGGATATAGACGAGGATATCCGCTGAAGCTGTCAGGATACTCTCCGTGTGCTCCTTGGGAATGATCAGTACATGGACCGGAGCACCAGGGTTCAGGTCATTGATGACGATGATCTTGTCATCTTCGTAGACCTTGTTGGACGGGATCTCTCCGGACACGATTTTGCAGAATACACAGTCACTCATGGTTTCACCTCCGGTTTCTCAATTATTTATTATAACACCCAGGAGGCCATCCTCAAAGAGATTTTCCAGATGGACCGGAGTGATGATGCCTTCCAGATTCTCCCGCGGGTCCCGGCAGTAGACGCGTACATAGCCGGGCGTAAACCCTTCCCAGAAGCCTGCTTCGTTCCTCCGTTCCCAGAGGACGGTCGAATCAAGACCGGTGAGGCTTTTTCGGTAAGCAGCGTTCCCCCGGGCGTCGACTGCCTCCAGACGGTGGACCCGGTCCTGCTTTTCCCTGTTGGACAGCTGGCCTGGCATGGCCGCGGCCGGAGTCCCCTGGCGGCGGGAATACGGAAAGATATGGATCTTGCTGAAACCGCACGCTTCGCAGAACTGCAGGGATGTCTCAAAATCCTCTTCGGTCTCGCCCGGGAAACCGACGATGACGTCCGTCGTGATGGCGACATGGGGCACGCGGCTCCGGATATTCTGAAGGAGCGCGGCAAAAGTTGCCGTGTCATAGGGTCTGTGCATGGCTTTGAGCGTCCTGTCACAGCCGGCCTGGAGGGGCAGATGCAGGTGGGCGCAGAGCCGGCTGTCCTGCATCATGAGGTCCAGCAGCGCCTCCTCGACTTCCACCGATTCAAGAGACCCCAGACGGATGCGCGCCACGCCGGGCACGGAAAGAGCCGCCTTCACGGCGTCCGAAAGACGGGGCCCGTCCGGATTTTCCTTGCCGTAACAGCCCAGGTGGATGCCGATGAGGACGATTTCCCTGTAGCCTTCTGCCGTCAGCCGCTCTGTCTCGCGGCGGATGCTGTCAAGGGAACGGGAACGCAGATGTCCCCGGGCATAGGGAATGATGCAGTATGCACAGTACTGGTCGCAGCCCTCCTGGATCTTGAGGAATGCCCGGTCCCGGCTCTCATCGACTGCTGCTGCAAGCTCCTCGAATTCCGTTCCCTTCGGCATTTCGTGCACATCGTTCAAAGGTGCAGCCTCATCTGCCTGCAGGCGGTCTTCGACGAGCTCGACGATCCGCCCGCGGTCCTGGGTGCCCACGATCAGGTCCACGCCTTCAAGGCTCGCCACTTCCTCCGGTGCCGTCTGGGGATAGCAGCCCGTCACCACCACAAGGGGTTTGGGTTCGCGTTTGATCGTACGCCGGATCATCCGGCGCGATTTTCCCTGGCCCACATTCGTCACGACACAGGTATTGATGAGGCAGATATCGGACGGTTCGTCAAAAGGCACGATTTCATAACCGGCATCGCGGAACAGTTTTTCCATGGACGCCGTGTCGGACTGGTTCACTTTGCAGCCAAGTGTATAAAAACTGATTTTCTTCATCGATCGTATCAGCCTCCGAGATTTCCTGTTTCATATAAGATGGCGCTGAGCGCTGCAAGAGCAGCCGTTTCGGTCCGCAGGATGCGGGGCCCCAGGCTGACCGGCAAAAATCCGAGCTCCGCCGCCAGTGCATATTCGGCCTGCGAAATGCCCCCTTCCGGGCCGATGACAAAGGCCGCGGAACGGACATCCCCGGAGGCCCGGAGCGCCTCCCGCAGTCCCCGGCTGCCTTCCGCCTCATAAGGGAGCAGTTTCAGATCCGCATCACAGGCCCGCAGGATGGCCGGCAGCGGTTCCGGCAGAGCGATCCGGGGAATGATATCCCGTTTGCTCTGCTTGGCAGCGGCCTCGGCGATCTTCTGCCATCTTTCCGTCTTTCTGGCAGCTTTCGCCGCATCGATCCGGACGACGGAATGCTCCATCATGGCCGGAAGGATCTCGGTCACTCCCAGCTCGACGGCCTTCTGGATGACCCATTCCATTTTGTCCTGTTTGGGGAGACCCTGGATCAGGGTGATCCGGACCGTCGGTTCATGGGCCTCCGTCAGTTCATGGTCGAGCGCCACTTCGACCCAGCCTTCGCCAAAAGCCGTGATCTTCATGACTGCCGCCACCTGATCAAGGCTGACGATCTGCAGGGCTTCCCCCTTTTTCATGCGCAGGACATGGGAAATATGGTGCGCGTCAGAGCCCGTGATGCGGAGCAGCGGTGCGAATGGTTCAGCTAAAAAGAAACGGTACACGGCCTATTCCTTTCTGAAAGTGATGGCAGTCCAGCCGGCGCGGCGCTGCACATCCGTTACGGCAAGGCCCTTTGCGGCGGCAGCATCACGCACATCGGCAAAACGCTCCGCAATGACGCCGGATGCCAGGAAAGTGCCGTGGGGCCGAAGTTTTGCCACGACTTCCGGCAGCAGAGCGATGATGATATCGGCGATGATGTTGGCCACGATCAGATCCGCCTGCCCTTCCGTCCCGTCCAGCAGGTTCCCCGCCTGCACATCGATGGCGTCCGACAGATGGTTCCGGGCGATGTTCTCGCGGGCGATCTCCACAGCTTTTTCATCGATATCGACAGCGTGGACGCTGCGGGCACCCATGAGAGCTGCCGTCATGGCAAGGATGCCGCTGCCCGTGCCGACGTCAAAGACATCCGACTGCGGCGTGACAAGTTCCTGGAGCCGCTCGATGCACATGCTCGTCGTGGCATGTGTCCCTGTCCCGAACGCCATGCCCGGATCGAGTGCAATGATTTTTTCACCGTCCTGCGGGGTGTAAGTCTCCCAGGAGGGCTTGATGACGATGTGTTTCCCGATCTTTGTCGTATGGAAATACTGTTTCCACTGATTGGCCCAGTCCTTCTCGCTCACTTCCCGAAACAGTGTCGGACCGAACCGGAAGGGACCGATGCGCCCCTCGATGGCTTTCAGTCCTTCCTCGATGCGGTCCAGCCGGGCCGAAAGCATTTCATTCTTCGGATAATATGCCGTCACTGTGACGACCTCCACATCCGTCTGCGGAGGGATATCGCAAAGCTCCCAGGTAGCGCTTTTCCGCAGCTGTTCCAGGAGCAGCGGATCTTCGATTTCCACGCCGTTGCGGGCACCCGCTTCTCTAAGCAGGTCCGCCACGGCCTCGGTCGCTTCATGGGTCGTCCTGATGCTGACTTGCAGCCATTGATCCTTCATACAGCTCCATCCTTTCATCGTAAGCTCGTGCTATTATAGCATATCACAATCAAGTAAGGTCAATACCGTCTCAAACCGCGCAGGCTGTGCACCGTATGTGTCAACAAGTTCTCGGTCAAGACCTTTTCATCGAATAGTTATTCACCAATAAGATATGCGCAGTGTTTGCTTGAACAATCTGTTCCCGCAG
>OMYF01000038.1 GCA_900315205.1 uncultured Acidaminococcus sp. | reverse complement strand
TTTTGATATTCGTGCTGTCAACACTATCTTAACAATAGGGGTCTCCCTTTTATTTTGCAAGCTTTATTTAAACCCTACCGAGAAATATTTTACGCTTAGAAATCCGGTATCTGCTTTTCCTATGGAGCATCCTTTTTCCGGTCTCAGGGAGCTGCGGTCTGGTACTGAGTACGAAAAAAGGCTGTACGCTGACCCGGAATCGGAACTGCAAATCTTCCGGCCTGAAAGAATCCCTTTCAAACAGGCGAACGGATATAGTAAAATATAAAAAGGAGTCCTGTATCAGCTCCTAAAGGGAGGTCAATGACGATGACAACGATTCAATTCCATTACATCCATCACTCGGCTTTCACCTTCAGCGACGGAAAGACAACGCTGCTTTTCGACCCGTATCTGGAAGGGAATCCTGAAGGCCTGACTGCCGGAGACATCAAGGCCGATTATATTTTCATCAGCCATGCCCACGGGGACCACCTGGGCGATGCCTATGAGATTGCCAAGCGGAATGATGCCCTCATCATTTCGACGGCTGAGATTGCCCATGACGCGGAGACCCATGGCTGCAGAGCCCACGCGATGCACCTGGGCGGGACCTTTGCTTTCCCGTTCGGCCGGGTCCGCATCACGCCTGCCTTCCACGGCAGCGGCATCGCCGGCGGCCATGCCTGCGGATTCATCGTCCGCCTGGCGGGCAAGGTCATCTATTTTGCCGGTGACACGAGCCTCTTCGGCGATATGAAGCTGCTCGGCGAGCTGGAGAAGATCGATTATGCCCTGCTCCCCATCGGGGACAATTTCACCATGGGGCCCGATGACGCAGTCATCGCTGCAAAGTTCCTCGGTGCCAGGAACGTCATCCCCATCCATTACAGCACCTGGCCCATCATTGCCCAGGATCCGCAGGCCTTCAAGGCAAAAGCGGAGGCTGAGACAGCCTCCAAAGTCCTCACCATCGCTCCCGGCAGTACTGTCGAACTGGACTGACACCCGGGAAAAACCAAAACCGCTGCTCTCTCAGGGAACGGCCGGACAGACGCACAGACGCGTTTCCGGCCAGCCCCGGAGGCAGCGGTTTTCTTAGCTTTATACTTTGGGACAGAAGTAGGCAAAAGGACAGCGCTCGCATGTTTCCGTACGGACAGGGTAGTCCGCTTCTTCCCGGCTTGCGGCTAGATGATCCAGCAGTGCCTGCATGTCCTGTTCTTCCCGCTCCCGGTCCCTGAGAGGCCACACGGACAGATTGCGCAGGAAGTGCAGCTCTGCGGAGGATACGGGCTTTCCGTACAGTTTTTCCGCGGCCCGCGCGTAGATGACGAGCTGGCGCATATAGCCCTTTTTGGCTTCTCCACTCTGCGGCGGCAGCCCCGTCTTGTAGTCGATGATCTTCAGACTGCCGTCCGGCAGGCTCACAAGCTTGTCGATGCTTCCCTCAAAACGGACATCCCTTCCGCCTGCCTTGAAAAGGGGCATGTCGAAGGCCAGTTCCGCCTCCTGGGGCAGCGGTCTCAGATCCTGGAAGAGCGGGCTTGCCAGATAGGAGAGCAGCATCGGCAGACCTTCCTCCTTAAGGACGCGGCGCAGGGACGTGCTGTAATCTCCCGCCTCGAGGGCCAGTTCCACGGCCTGATCCGTCGGATATTCCCGGGAAAGCTCCAGGGACTTGTGGATGAATACACCAAGGACTGCCGGCGCCACACGGCTTTTGCCGGCTCCCACAAGATCCGGGTCTTCGCCCGGCATATGCTGTTCATATGCATAATAATAGCGGCGCGGACAGAAATCATGGGTCAGCAGGGCGGAAGCACTGAGCTGCCAGTCCCGTACGAAAGGCACTGGGGCAACCTGCTCATACACTTTGTCCGGCACAGTGAGGACGGGGAGTCCACTTTCGCCGGCATCCGCTTTGGCAAGGTATTCGGAGCCGTCCACGTCTTCCCACTCGATCAGCTCTTCCGTGCCGCGGCCGAAGACCCTCTGCAGCGACCGGTCCCAGGTCTCCCGGCCTGCAGCCGATTCTTTTTGGGGACCCACAAGCGCCGAGACGGTGAGATAACTTTCCGCCCGGGTCATGGCCACATAGAGCTGACGCTGCTTTTCCTCCTGGCCGCGTTCTTTTTCATAATCCGCGATCTCCCGATAGAGGCCCGTTTCGACGGGTGTGTCATCCCTGCCGGGCACCTTGACGCCCAGCCCTTTTCCCGGCAGGAAGCGCAGACCGGATCCGCCGCCGCTTCCCCGGTACTGGAGATCCGGCAGGAATACGGCGGGGAACTCCAGTCCCTTCGATTTGTGGATCGTCATGATGCGGACGGACCGGGCATCGCTGTCGAGGTTGGCCGCACTCTCCCGGGCACCGAGAGCCCTGAGGAGACGGAGCCGGCAGAGGAAATCATCGGTGGAACCACCCTGATCCATCGCAAAGGATACGGCCATGGACCGGAGTTTCCGCATATTGGCGAGCTTTTCCCGCCCGTGGAGCTGGGCGCTGAGGAGCGGCTCCATATGGAGCTCTCTTACGATTGCAGCAAAAAGTTCCGGCAAAGAGGCCGTGCGGGCCAGGGCATGCAGCCGGGAGAGCGTCCTGTATAGGGAGAGATAGGGTTCTTCGATAGCCTGTCCCAGGGCTTCCCAGAGGGTGCAGTCATTCCAGGCGAAACGCAGGCGCGTCAGCTCCTTATCGGAAAGACCGCCGTAAGGCGACCGCAGGAAGGCGGCCAGCGCCCAGTCCTGACGCGTGTTGACAAGGAATTCCAGAAGATTGATGAAATCCACGATCTCCTGCCGTTCATAGAAGCCTTTGCCGTCACTGATGGTATAGGCGATGCCTGCTTCAGAAAGAGCCGCCGCATACGGTTCCGCCAGGGCGATCGCCGGGACGAGGATCGCCACATCCCCATAGGTGAGTCCTTCATGGGCACTGACAAGTTCCCTGATTTTCTGCACCGTCCAGCGGGCCTGGACAAGAGCAGCAGCGGTCGGAGAAAGATCCGATGCCGCGATGAGCCCCGCGAGCGGCCGGGCCGTTTTTGCATGATGGGGCACCAGATCCTGAGCCATCACATCGGCCCGGGGATCCGTGCCCAGAAGATCCCGGAACAGGGTATTGCAGGCGTCGATGATTTCCGGTGCGGAACGGAAATTGTCCGCCATGATGATGTTGATCCCGCCGCTTGCGGCGATATCATCGCGGACCTGGCGGAAGACACTGACATCAGCCCCGCGGAACCGGTAAATGGACTGCTTGGCATCACCGACCACAAAGAGCTTCTTTCCCTTCAGGCGGTCCGCATCGCCCCCGCAGAGCAGGTAGACAAGTTCTTTCTGCTGCAGGTTCGTATCCTGGAATTCATCCACCATGACGGCATCGAACCGCTCCTGGTACTTCCGGCAGATGGCCGGGTGCTCCTTCAGCAGCTGCAGCGCCCGTCCCGCCAGGAAGGAGAAACTGAAGCGCTCTTGCTTCAGGGCGGACGCCATAAGTTCTTTCTGCAGTTTTTCAAAAAGATGCTGCCAGGCCCGGGCCACGGGGACCGCCGCCTCATCCGCCTGCAGTGCGCCCCAGGCAGCGGCGCTCTCCTTCCAGTCTTTGATGAAAGGAGCGATGTCCCTCCCCACGGCACGCAGGTTCAGGAAGGGCTTCACGGAATCATAATCACCGTCCGCGATGGCCCGGAGGATCGTTTCCCGGTTTGCCTGCATGTCATCGAGATACGGCCGGTTGGACTTTGTGGCAAGCCCCCTGTTTTCCAGCAGGGCTTCCAGGCTTTCGCGGCAGGCCGCTTCCAGTTCTTTCCGTCCGGCGAGCCTTGCCAGATACGGTGCGGCAAGATCTCCCTCGGCGAGCAGCTCCGGCAGCTGTTCCACCTTGTCATAGAGGATCTCCGCAAGCTGCTCGGGCGAGTACATCACAAGCAGCAGGGCCGCCGCTTCATCGCCGCTCCGCACTGCTTTGTCGAGGAAACTGCCGATCGTATCCAGCCGGAACTGGACGGTCTCGTATTCCTCCTGGACTTCGAAGCCGGGATCCATCCCCGCCTCCACAGGATTTTCGCGCAGGATGGAGCCGCAGAAACTGTCGATGGTCGTGATGCTTGCCCGGTCCGCTTCCCGCAGCTCTTCCTGCCAGCGTTCCCTTTTTTCCGGCGGGCAGCTCCCGATCCGCTCCAGGATCCCTTTGCGCACCCTTTCCTTCATCTCATGGGCAGCTTTGCGGGTAAAGGTAATGGCGAGGATCCGGGAAGCACTCGTTTCCGAAGATTCCAGGATATGGAGGAAACGCTCTACGAGGACGCGCGTCTTGCCCGAACCGGCGCCGGCAGACACGGAAACGTTTCGATCCAGCGTCCGGATGGCCAGTTCCTGTTCCTTTGTAAAGTCAGCCATGTCACTCCTCCTCTTCCAGGGCCCGCCGCGGATTGTCCCGGTAGCGGCAGATGTCGCGTCCCGGACAGTAGGACGGGCAGGCGGAAACAGGGTCAGCCGGGAAAGAGCCGCGGCCGATTCCCTCCGCCGCCTGGGCGATCACGGTATCCAGCTGCTCCATCACCTGCTCTTTTGAAGCGGTGCGGTTCCGGGCCTTGTCCCGTTTCTTTGTTTCCGCGTCCCAGAAACCACCCCGGCGGGCACCTGTCTTCAGGGCTCCGTACTGGGCACCGGCAAGGCACTCCTCAGCGATGCCGGCTTTCTCGGCCACCACTTTCACATAAAGCGGGAGCTGGACCACGATCCCGGCCTCCACCTCGGGCTTTGTCGGGATATGGCCCGTCTTGTAATCGATGACGGCATATTCCGTGCCGTTGGAATCGATGCGGTCCACCTGTCCCGAAAGATGGATGGTCCGTCCTCCGGCTCTTACGGTGAGCGATCCCCACTCACTGCCCCGGCGGCCAAAGGCTTTTTCCACGGCCCAGGGCCTGAATGCCAGGGGATCTTTGGCCTGGAAAGCGATTTCCTGGCGCAGCCAGTTCTGCAGCGTCGACAGGTACCGCTTCTTCAGATGCTCCGAATAGAGCGATACGGGGATATCCCCTGTCCGTTCGAGTTCCCTGTATACGGAAGCAAAATCCTCGTCCAGTTCCTTTTTGAGCACAGCGGGATCGAGCGCGGGGAGGGATTCGTTCAGATGTCTTCCCATAAAAGCGGCCAGCGTCATATGGAGGAGATTGCCCGTCACATTGGGCTCCGGCATGGCCTGCACTTCTTCCGGGACGGAAAACTTCCACAGATAGGTGACGAGATAACGGAAGGGACAGGCCTGATACGTATCGAGAGCGGTGGCCGACAGGAAAAGTTCTCTGGCATCACGGTCCAGCGCTCCGTTGAACGGGGACGCCCCCTGCCAGCGGGAACTGCCGGAGTCTTTCCGCTCAAAGAAATCCTTCCCTGCCCGTTCACGCAGGAAATTCTGCTCCTTCTCTCCCACCCGGGGCGCCTCGGCAAGGAAATCAAGCAGCTGCGCTTCACTGGCACAGGCTTCGGGACTCATCCGGACTTTGTCGACTGCAAGCGAAGCGGCATCGTAAAACCGCTTCAGGAGCTCCACATAGCAGGACGGTCCGGCGTCGTCATCGGTATACCAGGACAGATGGACTTCGTGCGAGGCCATGGCAAAGGCGGACGCGAAGAAATAACGGTCCTGCTCAAGATTCTGTGCGGCCAGTGTCAGCGGCACGCCGAGGCTCGCCAGGACGGCTCGTTCCCCGTCGTCATAGATCCAGTTCTCCCGCGGCATATAGGGAAAGAGGCCGTCGCGCATGCCCATGATGAAGACACAGGGCAGCTCAAGGCCCTGCACATCGGACACCTCATTGACCCGGATCCCCTCGGAGTCTCCGGGCTGCACGACGAGCGTGGCGCCATGCAGGGAGTCCTTCCAGAATTCCAGGATCTCAGCGGGAGTGACGGCAGCATTCCCGCGGCCGCACTGGCCGAACACCGTTTCGATCCGGTCCAGCCTGTCCCGCACCGCTTTTTCCGTAAGGGCCATCGTACGGACCTGTGGGAGGGAAATGAGCCCCTTCTGATAGCGGCTCCCCCAGGCACGGGGCAGTTCCCAGGCATCAAGGCAGCCCGTGAGATGGTCCCGCCACTCCCCCGGAGTATGCGGTGCTGCCGCAAACTGGAGCAGGGGCTCCACGTCATGGCTGGATTCCAGGCCTGTCACGGCACGGATCAGGGTATCCACGGAACCAATGTAACGCGTGTACAGGATTGCATCGAACACTTCCCGTTCCACACCCCAGACCTGAGCTGCCAGAGGCGAGCGGAACAGGGCTTTCCAGGCTTCCAGATCATTCCGGGCGCCTGCGGCTTCCAGCAATTTCGTCAGGAAATCACACAGCGGCTGTCCGGCCATATCCGTTACGTCCGGCAGGGAAGCGGCGATCCCGTATTCATCGAAGTAGCGGCGGAAACCGGGAAAATCATTCATATTGCGCAGCAGGATCATAATGTCACCGGGCGGAGTGCCGTTTTGGAGTTTCTCCTTCACTGCCGTAAGGACGCCGCGCATCTCCGCTTCTGCACTCGGAGCTTCCAGAAGCTTCAGATGCGGTGCCCCTTCCGCACGGCTCCCATCCTGCCAGTGGGCGGCAAAGGCTGCCAGATCCGCTTCCCGCTGCCGCTCAGCCGGCATCGCTTTGAGAGTAAAGCCGAGCCCCACGAGCGCCTCCTCCAGCCGGCCCGTCGCTGCGCTGATCTCAGGCCTTTTGGGATCATAGAAAAGACTGAAGGAAATGTCACAGCGTGCGGCCAGGGCATCCACCAGTGCCAGCTGAACACCGCTCAGCCTGTTGAATTCACTGAAACAGAGTCTTTCCCACGGCAGGGTCAGTTCCGTCCCGGAAAGGCAGCGGAGAGCGGCTTCATACAGGTCCTGGAGATCGCACAGCCCCTGCTGCGACAGGAAGCTGCGGTACGCCGTGTACAGGAGCGTCAGTTCCAGATCCTTCTGCCGTTCTTCCCCGGTGCGGTTCCAGGAAAGGACGGTCTCCTTCCATTCCTCCGGTGTAACGCGCTGCTTTTCCAGTTCTTCCAGGAAACTCAGCAGGCTTTCCCGGAATCCCTTCTTCTGCGCGAGGCTGTGAAAATAGGGAAGCGCCCCTTTTGCTTCCAGATACTGGATGGCCTCTTTGAGAAGTTCCAGCTGCGCATAGCGGGAGACGACGGTGACAGCTTCGGCGCAGCCGCTCATTTCCAGGATGCTCCGGGGCAGATCATCGATGGAAGCTGTCCTGACGCGTCCCGTCCGCCCCACGAGACGGCGGAAGAACTGATTGGGAACGATATAAAGCACTTTGCCGGGCTCCAGCCTGGACGCTTCTTCGATAAATGCATCCCGCATGGATTCCCCAAGCGCTGTGGTATAAAGGATTTTCATCTGGCTCCGCCCTCCATCCGGACTGAAAACGAAAGTCTGCAAAAGAAAGGACAGGCGGGAAAAGCGCGCCCTTTTGGCCGCGGCTCCCCTGCCCGTCCTCTGCAGCAGCGCATGGCACGCCGCTTATTTTTCTCCGGCCGGTTCGGACACTGGTTCCGCTTCTGCCGGTTTCACGCGATACAGTTTGACGACGATGACGTCCACCCGATCCACATAAAAATCAGTCAGCGAAACGACTTCCCTGACAATGGCTTCGCGCAGTGCCTCCACCACTTCCGGTACGATGGCCCCGTACTCGATATAGACACGCACTTCAAATGATACATGGCCCTTTGTCACCGTGCCGTTTTCGTCGACGGAAGCTTCTGTCTTCTTGACGTCGATGGGCGGGATCATCTTATCCGTGACGCGCTTGGCAAGGGATAAGAACGAACCCGTGTCCGCCGGAGCAAACGCGACATGAGCGATGGTCTCCGCTGCGGCCTTTACGATATCCACAAAAACCTCGTCACTGATCACTGTTTTTCCCTGGATCATAAAAAGTCCCTCCTCTGCAGCTGAACAGAAAACCCGGCACGAGCGAACCTTATGAAGATCCGCCCTGCCGGGCAACCTTTTTCTCTATTGTAACATACGGGACTGCGAGTCTCAAACGACTGTCTGAAAATCTTCTCTCATCAATGCCGGAATTCGACTTTCAGGTGCTGGCGGTCAGGAAGCAGACGATATTTGTATCTGGGATACCCCACGAGGAAACAGCCGACGGCGATCTGCTTGGCCGGGATGTCGAGGAGTTTCCGCAGCGGTTCATAATCGGCCTGGGCGCAGGTCTCGATGAATCCCATGATCGTCGTCCCCAGTCCCAGTGTCGGAGCATACAGCTCGATATAAGCCAGCGCCTGCTCACTGTTGCTGATGCCAGTCACATTGAGCCGGCGGGTCAGGACAAAGACAAGCTGCTTTGCATTGCGGCCGATAATATCGATGCCCCGTTCCCGGTAGACATGGAGCACCTTCATGAAGTAGCGGCGCCGCGGGGACTTGTTGTCGATTTCCTCCTGCATCCAGTCCGCCACACAGTCCGTGATCTTCCGGATCGTCTCCGCATTGTTGATGACCAAGTAGTAGAGTCCCTGCGAATTGGCTGCCGTCGGTGCATACCGGGCGATTTCAAGCAGTTCGGTCATCTTTTCATCGGAAACCATCTCATCCGTAAAATTCCGGATGCTCCGTCTCATCCGCATGAACTGCATGGCCGTTTCGTGATCCAGCATGGGCATGGTGACAGGATCCATCTCAGAGGACGGGCAGCGGGAATTTTCCAGCGCACCCACAGGGCAGACGGCCACACAGTGCCCGCAGGACATGCAGGACAGGTCATTGATGCAGACCGGCCCATCCGCTCCCATTTCCAGGATGCAGCTCGGGCATACCTTCGCACATGTTCCGCACTTTACGCATTTGTCGTGATCGATCGTGATGATTCCAGCCAAATCCAACACCTCAACATGTTTACCGCTGGCTACGGTATAATCCAAAAAAAGCCGGACTCCCGTCCGGCCTGTTCTTAAATTGGCTCCCCGAGTAAGACTCGAACTTACAACAACTCGATTAACAGTCGAGTGCTCTACCATTGAGCTATCGGGGAATCTTTCGTCAACAGTGGCTATTCTACACTACGGAGGGAAAAATGTCAACATGATTTTTTTAACCGTCCGTGCAGAAACGCGGGAAGCACTCTCTCTGCCGCTGCGGGACAAAGCTTTCTCCGCCGGCGGACCGCCGGCCTCTTTCCGGGATCAGCGGTTTTCCAGAAAGAGACGGCGGGCCTCGACGACCTGCTCCACATGTTCAGCCACCGTGGTGCAGCAGCCGCCCACCGCAGAAGCACCGGCCCGGAAATAGCTGAGGGCATAGTCGCGGAAACTGCCGCCTTCGCCGCTGCCGTGCCACGATTTCGTAACGGGGTCATAGGTCTCGCCGCTGTTTGGATAGACCACGATGGGAAGATCCGTTTCCTTCTTCAGTTCGGTCACGAGGCTTGCCATGTATTCGGGCTTGGAGCAGTTGGCTCCGATGGCTTCCAGATGGGGATATCCCGTCCGGAATGCCCGGGCACAGTCGCGGATCAGATTCCCTTCATTGATGTGGAGACCATCCTTGCAGGAATAGCTGATCCAGTAGGCGGCTCCCAGTTTTTCCGCGATTTCCGCTTCGATCTTCGTTTCCGCAAGGGATGGATTCGTTTCAAAAAGGAGCACATCCGCACCGGCCTTCCAGAGCAGTTCCGCCCGGCGGGCGTGGAAATCCCGCAGCACCGTATCGGACACACCGTAATGGCCACGGTATTCGGAACCATCTGCCAGATAGGCTCCATAGGGCCCGATGCCGGCAAGGCAGAGCGGATAGGCGCGGCCGGCAGCCCGGCCCTCTTTTTCCCACCACTCTTCACGGGCTTCCAGGAAAAGCGTCACTGAGCGGACAATGAGTCCCTCGGCCTCTTTTTCCGTATATCCGGCAGCCATCAGCCCGGGGATCGTGGCCTGGTAGCTGCAGGTGATTCCGCAGTCCGCACCGGCCCGGAAATAGAGCAGATGGACTTTTTGGACGAGCTCGGGCTGCGTTGCCAGGACTTTGGCAGTCCAGAGCCTGTCGTTCAGATCAGCTCCCATCTGTTCCAGGGCCGTGCTCATCGAACCGTCGATGACACACAGTTTATTTTGCTTCAGGATCTGCTGCAGTGTTGCTTTCATGATTCATTTCCTTTCTCATCACTCAATCCATAGGATACGGCCGGAGGCTGCTCGCCCCGCTCCTTCGCCGGCAGGAAGCGGAACCAGAAATCGTTGAACAGACGCATGATTTCCTTTTGTTGGGTATAAATGAAGAGCAGCGTAAAAAAGACATAGACGGCGGAGAGGATATCCGTCATCGCCCAGAGCGCGTCAGCCCTGATGTCATACAGCATCACACAGGGGACCATATAATACAGCATGTAGAGCCGCGTCGCGGCCTTATTGCGGTCCGTGTCACCAAAGGCGTAATTGACGGATTTCTCACAGCTGTAATACATACCGACGATCGTCGTCCAGGCAAAGACCGTGATGGCCGCCGCCATGAGCCAGGCGCCGAACTGTCCGTACGCCGCCCGGAAAGCGACCGTTGTAAGACGCGCACTGTCGACACCGGGATGGTCGATATAGACATTCGTCAGGATAATGGAAAGAGCCGTGACGGAACAGACGACAATCGTGTCGAGGAACACCTCGCCCCAGCCCCAGGAAGACTGCCGTACAGGATGGTCCGTCTTCGCCGACGCGTGGGCGATGATGCCGTATCCGGTGCCGGCATCATTGGAATACAGGCCCCGGGCGATGCCGTAACGCAGGGCATCGCTCACAGTCGCTCCGGCAAAACCGCCGACAGCCGCCAGCGGGGAAAAAGCACTTTTGACGATGAGCAGCAGGGCCGCGGGTACCTCCGCCAGATGCTGCAGCAGGATCCCGAGCCCGCCCAGGATATAAAGCAGTGCCATGAACGGGACGACCCGCTCCATGACCGTGGAAATACGCTGCAGTCCGCCAAAGATCGTGGCAAAACAGGTAAGGCCGAGGATGGCGACGGTCACGCGCGGCTCCAGACCGAACCCTTCCTGCATGGCACCCACGACGGACTCCGTCTGCACACAGTCCGTCCAGGGGCCGAGGAGGAAACAGGCCACGGCGAGGACGACGGCTCCTTTGGCCCAGCCCAGGGCATTCTTCATGACGAAGGACCGGTCGCACATGTATTCATCCATGGATCTGGAATATTTTACACGGAAGCGCTGCCCCAAGATGATTTCACAGGCTTTGGTCGACATGCCGAGGAAGCCTGAGACCCACATCCAGAAGACCGCACCGGGCCCGCCGGAAACGATAGCCGTGGCCACGCCGCCGATATTGCCTACGCCGATGGTATTGGCCATGGCCGTACAGGCGGCGGCAAAACCCGATACCGTGCCGCGGCCCTCTCCTTTCTGGAACATGCGGCCGAAAGTATTCCGGAAATGGAAGCCCAAGCAGCGGAAATTATACCGGAACCCGAAACGGATGCTCAGATAGAGACCCGTTCCGACGAGGATGACCACCATGGGCGTTCCCCACAGGGCATCGGAAATGGAAGTCAGAATGGTCAAGATCAAAAAAATCCCTCATTTCGTCAGGAAAAGGATGCGGAAACAGAAAAAGGCCGTTCCGGAAAAGAGCGTCCCGGCGCCAAAGGCCCGACGAAAGAACGGATCGCTTCGAAAGCGGAGTGTCTGCGGCCGTCAGCCCGGGGGATCCAGTCAAAGCAGGGATGCCTGCCGCACCTTATTTCTGCATCAATAGAAAAAAGGAACCTCTCCGGCACCGGTCTGCCAGAACAGGAAAATTGTAGCAGGCCTCCCAAAATCAGTCAATCCGGATCGGAGAAGAAGCAAAAACACTTTCCTGCTGCCTTTCTTACCTCCGCAGGGCGCCGGGATTTGCCGCATCAGTCATGACGGATCAGGAGTTTGATATTCTCCTCCTGATATGCTTTAAAGACAGCCTTGATGAACTGATGCTTCAGTTTGGGCTCATCGATGATGTTCTTGATCCGGAGCACGATGTTGAACGTGATGCCGTAGTCCCCCATTTTGTCATACCGCACAGCCGGCTGGAAGCCCTTGACCCCGTACTGGCTGCGGTCGAGGATCATGCGGGCCACGCGGAGCGTCACATCTTCCACATGCTGCAGATCATTTTCATACGTCACGGTGAGCGGGATGACCATCGTGCATTCTGCCTGCGGCTGCTCGTAGTTTGTGATGACAGAAGTGGAAATATTCTTGTTCGGGACGATGATCATGTTCCCCGTACTGGTCCGGATGGTCGTATTCCGCCAGTTCATATCCACGACGCGGCCGGCCTGTCCGCTGGACAGGCTGATATAGTCGCCCATACTGATTTGATGGGACAGGATGGTCGTGATCCCGGAAAACAGATTGGCCAGGGTATCCTGCAGGGCCAGAGCGGATGCGAGACCTCCGGCACCGAGAGCGGTCAGGAGCGGTGAAATGGAAATCCCGTAGGAACTCAGGATGATGAGGAACCCCGCCATATAGACAGCCAGATCGATGACCGTCGTCAGGATCGACATGGAGGACGATTCGCTCTCACTGCGGCTGAGATGAGCCTTCAGGACGGAGGAAAGGAGATGGGCACAGAAAAATGTGACCGTAAAGACGACGAGACTGTGGAAGTGCTTATCCAGGAGATTCGTGATGAACCAGGGGACATTGACGAGATATTTCGTGCACTGGCAGCCCACCATGAGACCCAGGCAGACATCCATGAATTTGAAGGTGGAACGCCAGGAATCCCTGCGGGTGCGTGTGATCCGTGCCAGCAGCGGGATGAGGATGCGAAAGAGCCAGTGGAAAGCCAGGACTCCCAGGATCTCGAACAGGATGAACGCAATAAAATGGATATGCGGGCCGCCGTGCTCGATTTCCCTTACGGCCTGATTGATGAACTCTTTCATAATTACCTCCGCCTTCCCCAGAATACAGTGAAATATAGATTACCCCCGAATTATGAATAGGAGATGAAGATTTCCCGGCAGCACACCGGTTTTGATCCTGGAAGCCGGTTGCTGCGCCGCTGCCGTGTATGCGGGACAAAAAAATCCTCCGGGCGTTCCGGACCCGGAGGGAGCAGCGTTACATATGCAGGCTGTGCAGGAGTCTGACGAACTGGGGATCGAAATGATCGACGATTTCGCTGCGGCCCAGATCCAGGGCAGCGATTTTTTTCATATCGTCCGCATCGAGGGAAAAATCCCAGATGTCGAGATTCTGGATCATACGATCCCGATGGATCGATTTGGGGATGACGGACACGCCGCGGTCGATGTTCCAGCGCAGGGCCACCTGGGCTGCCGTCTTTCCATAGCGTTTCCCGACTTCCGTCAGGACCGGATGGGTGAAGATACCGTGATTCCCCTCTGCAAAGGGACCCCAGGCCTGAGGTATTACACCGTACTCCTTCATGGTCTTCAGGTTGAGCGGCTGCTGGAAGAAAGGATGGAGCTCCACCTGGTTCAGCATGGGTCTTTCCGTCACAGTCTCACAGATATCGGCAAGCACATGGGGATAGCAGTTCGCCATGCCGATGGCGCGGACCTTGCCCGCCCGATACGCTTCTTCCAGCGCTCTCCAGGCTCCGATATAGTCGCCCATGGGCTGATGCAGCAGGACAAGATCGAGCACATCCAGTCCCAGTTCGGACAGGATGCGGTCGATGGCCCTGCCCGCTTTCTCATAGGAATTATCCTGGACCCAGACCTTGCTCGTCACAAAGACTTCGTCCCGCCGCAGGCCCGACTGGCGGATGGCGTCGCCCACGGCTTTCTGATTGCCGTAAGCCTGCGCTGTATCGATCAGCCGGTACCCGACGGACAGGGCGTCCAGGACCGCCTTTTTGCAGACCGCATAATCAGGGACCTGATATACACCAAAGCCCTCCATGGGCATCTTCACACCATTCCGCAATGTCAGTTCTTCCATTTTCTTCTCCTTATTCCTGAGCATCGAAATCAAGATCCATGGCCGCATACTTCCGGACGATTTCCGGTGTGGCATAATAATATCTCTTATCCTTGTCCACTGCGGCAATGGCAGCCATTTCTTCGCCTGTGAGTGAAAAATCAAAGATAGCGAAATTGGCGCGGATATGCTCCGAATTGCGGGAGCCCGGGAAAACCACGTTGCCGCTCTGGACGTGCCAGCGCAGGATGATCTGAGCCGGGGACTTCCCGTACTTGCGGCCAAGTTCTGCAAAAACAGGTTCCCTGAGCAGCGCCGCATCCCCGTGGCCCAGCGGATACCAGGCCATCAGGCCGATGCCTTCCGGCTTCAGCATGGCCTTGAGGGCCGTTTCCGGAAAGTAGGGATGGGCTTCCACCTGGACCATCTGGGGTTTGATCTCCATTTCAGCAAGAGCTTCCCGGATCATCTCTTCCGGAAAATTGGAAAGACCAATGGCTCTGATCTTACCTTCCCGATACGCCTTTTCAAGCTGCCGGTAACCGTCCTTCCAGTTCGCCGTGGGCTGATGCAGGAACATCAGATCCACATAATCCGTATCCAGGCGGCGCAGGGTATCGTTCACAGCTGTATCCGATCCATAAACGGTCGGCCAGAGCTTGGAAACGAGGAAGATATCGCTCCGCTTGACGCTGCTTGCCTTAATGGCGCGGCCCACAGCCTTCTCATTCAGATAGGCATTTGCCGTATCGATGAGCCGGACACCGTCCGACAGAGCGGTTTTGACTGCAGATTCCGCCTCGGCCGGCGTGAAGAGAAAGACACCGATCCCTGCCATGGGCATCCTGACACCATTGTTCATTACGAAATATTCCATTTGGACTGACCTCCCGACGTATTTTCAAATAGGATTTTCTTTATTTCCAACAGCTATACTATAATCAAAAAAAATCATCTTGTACAAGGCTTTTAAAACATGTATAGTATAACTTGCAAGCATAGTATATCAGGAGGCATCCCATGCATATCGAAACCTATCTTCTCGAGCAGCTCAGCGCCTTCCGTGCGGCCGGGACCCTTTCGGGTGCTGCCGAGACGCTCCATATGTCCCAGCCGGCTCTTTCCCGTTCCATGCAGAAACTGGAAAAAATGCTGGGTGTCACGCTCTTCAACCGCCAGAAGAACCGGCTCTATCTGACCGAACTGGGCAGGCTGGCTGCGGATTACGCGGACCGCATCCTGCGCGATCAGGATGAAATGGTAGAAACCCTGCTGGCGCGTGACGGCATGCTGCACACCATCTCCATCGGTTCCTGCGCGCCCGGTCCGCTCTTTGCCTATACGGTCTCCCTCCCGGCCTTTTACCCGGGACGGACCGTGGCCACAGAAATGAACGGGGATGAAACGGCCCTCATGGACAAACTCCGCCAGGGTCATTTCAACCTGATCTTCCTGTCCCACTCCGTCGAGGAAGCGGATCTCTGCTGCATCCACTGCGGCGATGAGCACCTGTCCATCAATGTCATCCCTGCACATCCGGCAGCCCTTTTCAAAGATAAGGGTGTGACCTTTGCAGAAATGGACGGCGAGACCTTCCTGATGAATGCCAGCATCGGCATATGGAATGATCTCGTCCGGACCAAGCTCCCCCACTCCCGCCTCGTCCTGCAGGATGATATGGAATCACTGGAAACCGTAGTCAACACATCGACACTGCCTTCTTTTACGACCGATCTGGCCAAGCAGTTCTTTGCCGGTCGCTACAAAGGCCGCATCGACGTGCCTTTCACGGACAAGGAAGCCACCATTTCCTTCTATGCCGTCTTCCAGAAAAAAGACCGCAGACGGTGGGCCCCCTGGCTGGAGCAGGTCCGTGCTGACGCCGCGCTGTAAAGCCGCAAAAAATGCACAGGTCTCCTCGCTGTCCGGTCATGGTCCCGGCAAAAATAAAAAAAACCTGATCCGGTACCCGCCGGGTCAGGTTTTTTTTTTCAGCAAAAGCATCAGAGAAAACGGTCAGCTGCCGGACCGCACAAGCTGCCGTGCAAGATTCGACAGGGGCAGCCGGGAATCCAGCAGGCGGACGAACCGGCCCACGAGGACGGCGGAAGTGATTGTCCCGACACCGAGACCATTCAGCCCGCCAAAAAAGATATAGGAGGAAATGGCGGCAAAGATCATCAGGACCGTATCGACCCAGACCTTTACGCGGCCAAACTCCACATGCGTCACCATGGAAATGGCGCGGACGATCCCTTCACCGGGCACGACCAGGACTTCCGGAGAGATTTCCGTACTGATGCCGGCGGCGAGGACGAGACAGCCCGCAAGGAGCGATGCAGCCCGGGCCGGGATGGTCGCGGGGTCAAGGGGTGCCAGGATGAACATGCTGATGTCGATGAAGGCACTGAAGACAAAATTCGCAGCGATCTGCAGATACTGGATGGGATGGAAATCTTTCCGCAGCAGCAGGACCTGCAGCACGACGAAGATCATGTTCATGATAAAAGTCGTCATCCCGAAGCTCAGGTGGGTAAAATAGAGGCTGTAGACAAAGGGCGATCCCGAGATGGGCGACGTGCCGAGGTTGCTCTTGGTGATGAGCACGATCCCGAAAGAATTGATGAAAAGACCTAGGATGAAGATCAGATACCGATAGACATAATTACGCATGGGCATTCTCCGTATTCACAGCGATTTTCTGCAGCAGGCGGAGCAGTTCTTTTTTCTCTCCGTCCCCAAGGCCCCCGGTGAGGACGGCATCGACCTGTGCCCCGCATGCCGTGACAGCAGCAGCGAGCCTGCGTCCTTCATCCGTCAGGAAGATCCGTACGGAACGGCGGTCCCCCGGCAGGGCCTCACGGCGCACACAACCCTTGTCTTCCAGTTTCCTGAGCAGGCTCGTCACGCTCGACTGGTCGAGGACGCACCGCACGCTGAGAGCCTTGGGTGTGAGCCCGTCCTCGGCCCAGAGGGTCTCCAGGATCTTGGGCTGCCCCGGGAAAAGACCCAGAGGCGCTGTCAGCTTCTGCATCAGACGGTTGCTGCCGTGGAACGCGGTCATCAGTAAAAAATGGGGATTGGACAGCTGCATAAAGATCCTCCTTTCTGAAACACTTTGAATTCAAATAATTTGAATTCAAAGTGTTTTTATCTTACACCTATTTTTTTCTCCCGTCAAGGCCTCGTTTTTATCAGTGCTGTTTCACCGGAAGTCCGGAAAATTCCATATCCATGTCCGAAAACCGCGGGACTTTTGCACCCGGCCATGCTATAGTGAAGCTGCAGGCAAAAACTGGTGCATTCGCGGTGATTACTGCAGCAGCACCTTCCCTGCCAGACTGAAAGATCGCTGACTGATTCCCAAGAGGTGAAACAACCATGCTGCCAACCCAGAAAGAAGCCTGTTATGAAGCCTTCCGTTCCAAAGACGCCCGTTTCGACGGCCGCCTTTTCGTCGGAGTCCGCTCAACGGGCATTTACTGCCGGCCGGTCTGCCCTGCCAGGGTGCCGAAGCCGGAAAACTGCACTTTTTTTACCACTGCTGCCGAAGCTGAAAAAGCGGGCTTCCGTCCCTGTCTCGTCTGCCGTCCCGAACTGGCGCCGGGGAGCGCGCCCATGGATGCGTCCCACGAACTGGCACGGAAAGCAGCCCGGCTGCTCGAAGAAAACTGCAGCACCGGGCTGAGCCTTGCCGCTGCCGCCGGAAAGCTGCAGTGCTCCGACCGTCATCTGCGGCGGATCTTCAAGGAAGAATACCATGTGACGCCCATGGAGTATATGGAAACCTGCCGCCTGCTGCTTGCCAAGAACCTGCTCACGGACACATCCCTTTCCGTCCTCGACGTCGCCATGGCCGCCGGCTTTGGCAGTGTACGCCGCCTGAATGAACTTTTCCAGCAGCGGTACCATCTGACGCCGGGAGCCCTCCGCCGCAAAGCCTCTGCCCGCAGCGCTGTACCGGAGGAAATCAGCCTTGATGCCGGCTACCGGATGCCTTATGACTGGGAGTATATCCACGAGTTCCTCGCTTCCCGTATCATCAAAGGAGTGGAAACAGCGGACGCGGAAAGCTATGCCCGCACGCTGGCGCTGAAAGACCGTAAAGGCCGGACCTGCACGGGCTGGCTCCGCATCTCGAACGATGCCAAAAAACATGCGCTCCGCATCCGGCTGTCCGATTCCCTCGTACCCGTCCTTTCCCAGGTCCTTGCGTCCGTCCGCCGGGTCTTCGACCTGTTCTGCGACCCCGGACTCATTTCCCACAGGCTGCAGGACATGGCATCCATCGACCCGTCCCTGCCCCGTCCGGGCATCCGCGTCCCCGGAGCCTTCATTCCGTTTGAAACTGCCGTGAGAGCCATCCTGGGCCAGCAGATCAGCGTAAAGGCCGCCAACACGCTCGCCGGGCGCATCGCGGAACAGTTCGGGACGCCGGCCGCTGCAGGGATCGCCGGACTTGACCGGATCTTCCCGACACCGGAACAGATCCTGGATCTCGGTGAAAACCTGCCGGAAGCCTTCGGCAAACTCGGCGTCACCTCGAGCCGTTCCCGGACGATCCTGGAGCTTGCCCGGGCCGTCACGGACGGCTCGGTCCGGCTGGACAGCTGCGAGGACGCGGAAACAGTAATGGAGCAGCTGAAAGCCATTAAAGGGATCGGCAGCTGGAGCGCCCAGTACATCGCCATGCGTACCCTGAACTGGCCCGATGCGTTCCTGGAAACGGACAGCGGCATCAAGCGGTCCCTACCCGATCTCTCCCCCGGAGAACGCCTCCTGAAGGCGGAAGCCTGGCGTCCCTGGCGGAGCTATGCCGTATTGAATCTCTGGTCACTGGAAAGGAAGTCCCATCATGATCTATAAGACAGAAATCCCCTCCCCCCTGGGGACCCTCACACTTGCAGCGGACGCGGAAGGCCTGTGCGGCCTCTGGCTGCCTGCGCAGAAACAATTTACCGATGCCCTGCTCAAAGAGGTGGAAAGAAAGGACAATCTGCCCGTCTTTGCAAGGACCCGGGCCTGGCTGGACCGGTACTTCAAAGGTAAGGCGCCTTCCCCGGATGAACTGCCCCTCCATCCTGTGGGGACCGCTTTCCAGCAGCAGGTCTGGGCCGTGCTGAGGACGATTCCTTATGGTGAGACGACGACATACAGCGCCGTGGCGGAAAAGATCTCCCTCAGCCAGGGCGGAAAAAAGGGTTCGAGCCGCGCCGTCGGCGGTGCCGTGGGCCGCAATCCCATCTCCATCATCATCCCCTGCCACCGTGTCGTCGGCAAGAGCGGAAGCCTGACGGGATATGCCGGCGGCATCGCTGCAAAAAAATACCTGCTCTCCCTGGAGGGAGTGGACATTGATAAATTCACGGATCCGAGATGAGGCGAAGCTGTGGGGCTGTGGGGCTGTGGGGCTTTGATACTGCGATCAGCCGTCAGCGGACAGCATCCAGCAGCCAGCAGCGGCCTGCGATCTGCAGATTGCGAGATAAGAGCTTTGGGGCTGCGATCAGCCGTCAGCGGACAGCATCCAGCAGCTGAACTGTACCCCTTGTCAAGGACAGTTTTTAAGGTCATCGCCCCTGTTTTTAGACAGATTGACAATTCAAGAACCATCATAATGGACAGTTTGTCCTG
>OMYF01000037.1 GCA_900315205.1 uncultured Acidaminococcus sp. | reverse complement strand
TACCGTTCCATCGGCTTCGCTTTTCTACATTATAGATCTTTTTTCCCGGTTTGAAAGGGGCAAAGCTCTGACAGGGTATTTTTTGCCCCACTATCCAACTTTTTCAAAATCGAAGCTTCGCAGGCCGCGGAACGCAGATCGCAATCCGCAGGCCGCAAATCGCAGGCCACAGACCGCAAATCGCTGACCTCGGCTGGCTGCCGGCTGCTGGATGCTGGCGGCTGAACGCGACCCGCGGCCGACGGCTGGCAGCTGACCACTGACGGCTGAACACGCCCCGCCACCCGCGCCCCGCGGCCCGCGATCCGCTGCTGACTGCTGACCACTGGCAGCTGTCCGCTGGCGTGTCCGCTGGCGGCTGAACGCCACTTGCGTCCTCTCGCCGCAAAAGGGTGCAATCCATGCGGCAGATGTGATAAAATGAAGGGTAAATTTGTAAAGGAGCCATACCATGTCACTTTTAAAGATCATCAAGGTGGGGGCGCCCATCCTGCGCGAAACCGCGGAGCCCGTGACCCGCTTTGACAAGAAACTCGAAAAAACACTGAAGAATATGGCGGAAACGATGTATGCCGCCAACGGCTGCGGCCTGGCCGCGCCCCAGATCGGCCTGAAGAAGAGGATGGTCGTCATCGATGCCGGCGACGGTGCGGGGATCCGCGAATTCGTCAATCCCGTGCTCAGCGATTTCAAGGGCGAAGCCATCGATACGGAAGGCTGCCTGAGCGTCGATGAGTATGAAGGCGAAGTGAAGCGCGCGGCGGAAGTGACCGTGACGTTCCAGGACCGCAAAGGCGCCAGATGGCGCATGGAGGCCCATGGCCTGCTGGCCCGGGCGCTGCAGCACGAGTGCGACCATCTGGACGGGATCCTCTTCATCGACAAGGCGCTGAGCCTTACGCCGAAAAGGAAGGAAGAATAGTATGAAGATCATCTTTATGGGCACGCCCGAATTTGCCGCGGCGAGCCTGCAGGCGCTCGTCGAGTCGGGGCGGTATGAGATCCCCGCCGTCGTGACCCAGCCGGACCGCCCGAAGGGGCGGGGCCATAAGCTGATGCAGTCCGCCGTCAAGACCTATGCCCTGGCCCAGGGCCTTCCCGTCCTCCAGCCGGAAAGGGTGAAGGATGACGCGTTCTTTGCGCAGATGGAAGCGTACGCCCCGGACCTCATCGTCGTGGCGGCATTCGGCCAGTTCCTGCCCAAGCGGCTGCTGCAGCTGCCCCGCTACGGCTGCATCAATGTGCATGCGTCCCTGCTGCCCAGATACCGCGGCGCGGCCCCGATCCACTATGCCATCCTGAACGGCGAAAAAGAGGCGGGTGTCACCATCATGCAGATGGATGCCGGCATGGACACGGGTGCCATGCTGCTGAAAGCGAGTACGCCCATCACGCCTGAGATGTCCCAGGGAGAGCTCCATGACATCCTGAAGGAAAAGGGCGCGGCCCTGCTCCTTGAGGCAGTGGAAGGCCTCCGGAAGGGGACGCTGCAGGCGGTCCCCCAGGATGAGGCCAAAGCCACGTATGCGACGCTCATCACGCGGGATATGGAAAAGATCGACTGGTACAAAACGGCGGAGGCGCTGCACAATCAGATCCGCGCGTTCGATCCCTGGCCCGGTTCGTACACGCTGCTGCCGGACGGCAAACGGCTCAAGCTGTGGAAGAGCCGCGTCCGCCCGGAAGCTCAGAGCGGCCGCACGCCGGGGACGGTACTGGAAGCTGACGGCAAAGGGTTTTCCGTGGCCTGCGGGTCGGGCACGCTGGAAATCCTGGAATGTCAGCCGGAGGGGAAAAAGAGGATGGCTGCCGCCCAGTTTGTCAACGGCAAACAGATTGCGGCGGGCATGCTCCTTTCCTGAGAGACCATGATCGCAGGCAGACCGAAAAAACGTCTTTTCATCATCCTGATCACCCTGGCGGCGCTCTTCATGGGCCTTGCGGCGTATGCCGTCTGGCGCGTCATGGTGCCGGGACTGGCCCAGATCCATCCCATCCTGCCGGCGCTTATAGGCGGGATCTTCCTTTTGCTGACGCTGGGGCTTTTTGTGGGGATCGCCGGGATCGTGCTGGCCATCCTGGGGCTCCCGACAATCCGGTTCTTTTATTTCTGGGCCTGGAATGTCATCAACCTGCTCTATCCGATCGCTCTCTTCCTGGGCAAGGCCATGCATATCTCCAAGCACCGGACCGAGCAGTCTTTCATTGAAGTGAGCAACCATCTCGTGCGGCAGCAGCATATCCGGGTGCCGGCGGACAGGCTGATGATCCTCACCCCGCACTGCCTGCAGCTGGATACGTGTCCCTTCAAAGTGACGCGGGATATCCACAACTGCCATCAGTGCGGCCGCTGCGGCGTCGGGGATCTCCTGGCGCTGTCCAATAAGTACGGCGTCCATGTCTACATTGTCACGGGCGGCACCCTGGCCCGGCAGGCAGTTAAGAAAGTGCGGCCCAAAGCCATCCTGGCCGTTGCCTGTGAGCGCGACCTGACGAGCGGGATCCAGGATGTGTTCCCGCTGCCCGTCATCGGCGTGCTGAACCAGCGGCCCAATGGTCCCTGCTTCAATACCTGTGTCGATATGAAGCAGGTCGAAGCGGAGATCCGTTCTTTTATACAGGAAGAGGATACACATGAATAAAGCCATGGATCCAAGAGCCCTGGCGCTCTTTATCCTGAATGAAGTCTATCTGCAGGGAGCCTATGCCAACCTGGCCCTTCTGCAGGGCCTGCGCGGGGCGAAACTGTCAGCGCCCGACCGCAGGCTCGTGACGGCCCTCGTCTACGGGACCGTCCGGACCACGGGGACCCTCGACTGGTACCTGCAGAAGGCCGTACGGCGGCCGCTGCGGAAACTGCAGCCCCAATTGAAATCGCTGCTGCGCCTCGGGGCCTATCAGATCCTGTACATGGACCGGATCCCCGATTCCGCCGCTGTGAACGAAAGTGCGGAACTCTGCCGGCGCTGGATCAACGAGGCGGGTGTCAGCCTGGTGAACGGCGCCCTGCGGCAGCTTTCCCGCACGAAGGATCAGTGGCACTTCCCGGCAGGGGAGGAGCACCTCCTGGAGCGCATCGCCCTCGAGGAGTTCCATCCGGAATGGCTCGTGCGCCGCTGGAAATACCGCTTCGGCCTTAGTGAGGCCATTGCGATGTGCCGCTATGACAATACGGTGCCGCCCCTTTCCCTGCGGGTCAATACGCTGAAGATCTCCCGCCCGGAACTGCAGGAAAAGCTCCGGGCGGCGGGCATTTCTGCGGAACCGTCGCGCTGGTCGCCGGACGGGCTGCTCTGCCGGGAGCTGCCGTCCCTGGAAGACCTGTTCCGGGAGTTCGGGCCGTACATCTATATCCAGGCGGAGAGCTCCATGCTCGACGCGGCGGCCCTCGATCCCCGGCCGGGGGAGACCGTCCTCGACCTGTGCAGCGCCCCGGGCGGCAAAGCGACCCATCTTGCGCAGAAGATGGAGGACCGCGGCCGCCTCGTGGCGATGGACATCTATGAGCACAAGCTTTCCCTGGTGCAGGAAAATGCGCGCCGTCTCGGGATCACATGCCTTGAGACGCGGCAGGCGGACGGTACGGTCTTTCTGCCGGAATGGGAAAACCGGGCCGACCGGGTCCTCGTGGATGCGCCCTGTTCGGGCCTCGGCGTCCTGAACCGGCGGGTTGAGGCGCGCTGGACCAAGGTGGAAAAAGAGCTCAGCCAGTTCCCGCGCCTGCAGCAGAAGATCCTTGCCAACGCGGCCCGCTACGTCCGGCCCGGCGGCAGTCTCCTCTACAGCACCTGCACCATGGAGCAGGATGAGGATACGCGCGTGCGGGCGGCTTTTTTGCGGGACCATCCCGATTTCAGGCCCGCCGCCTTCCGCCATCCCCTGACGGGGGAAATGGTGGAGGAACTGCAGCTGCTCCCCTGGCGGGACGGTATCGACGGCTTTTATCTCTGCCTGTTTACCAGGCAAAAAGAAGGTTGACGTATGGCAAAAAAAGAAATTATGGGCCTGACCCTTCCGGAACTGCAGGAAGAGCTGATGGCCCTGGGTTTTAAGAAATTCCGGGCGGAACAGGTCTTCCGCTGGCTCTATGAAAGATCGGCCGTGACTTTTGACGAGATGAGCAATCTGTCAAAGAGCGACCGGGCGCTCCTGGCAGAGCGGTACAGCATCGCCGCGGGAGAAGTGAAGGTCCTGCGGGAATACCGCTCCGCCGACGGCCTGACCCACAAGGTGCTCCTCGAACTGACGGACGGGGCCAGTGTGGAGACGGTCGTGATGCATCATGACTACGGCTACAGCGTCTGCCTGTCGAGCCAGGTGGGCTGCGCCATGAACTGCGCCTTCTGCGCCAGCGGGCTCCACGGGTTCGTGCGCAATCTGACGCCGGCGGAGATCCTCGCCCAGCTCTACTATTTCCAGAGCCGCCTGCAGAAGACGGGCAGCCGCGTGAGCCGGATCGTCGTCATGGGAAGCGGCGAGCCCATGCTCAATCTCACGAATGTGCTCAAGGCGCTCGACATCCTGCACAGCGACCGGGGCCAGTGCATCGGCTGGCGCAACATGACCGTATCGACCTGCGGCGTCGTGCCGGGCATCGAGGAACTGACGCGGCAGAAGAGGAACATCAACCTTGCCATTTCGCTGCACGCGGCGACGGAAGAGCTGCGCAGCCGGCTCATGCCGATCAACCGGAAATATCCCTTCCCGGAGGCGGTGGCCGCCGCGGATGCTTACGAACGGATGAACGGGCGGCAGGTCATGTATGAATACATCCTGCTGGCGGGCATCAACGACCGCGAAAGCGACGCGAAAGCCCTGGCCGATCTGCTTGGCGGCAGGGAATGTGTCGTCAACCTGATCCCTGCCAATCCGGTGCCGGAAAAGGGCTTTGCCCGGCCTTCCGACGCACAGGTGGACCGCTTCTTCCAGTATCTGAAGAAACGGCACATCAATGTCACTGTGCGGAAGGAAATGGGACGGGACATCAATGCGGCCTGCGGACAGCTGCGGGCCAGCACACTGAAGGAGGCGAAGGCATGATCGCAGTCATGAGGACCAGTACGGGCCATGTCCGCCGCAACAACGAGGACATGACCCTTGTCCGGGAACCTGATTTCTATGCCATCGCGGACGGTATGGGCGGCGCCGATGCCGGCGAGGTGGCAAGCTATGAAGCGGTGGAGCAGCTGAAGCGGCTCGATTTCACCGGTCTCGACCGGGCTTCCATCCTGCCTTTCCTGGAACGCAGCATCCAGAACATCAACCGCAAGATCTGGTCCCTGTCCCGGCAGAAGGAGAACTTCAACGGCATGGGGACGACGCTGACGGCGCTGTACCTGCCGGACCGGACGAAGGCTTTCGTGGGCCATGTGGGTGACAGCCGGATCTACGTGCTGCAGGGCGGCGTGCTCCGCCAGGTGACGAGCGACCACAGCTATGTGGCCGAACTGGTGCGGCAGAAGCAGATCACCCAGGCCGAAGCGGCCGTGTCGGACCGGAAACACGTCATTACCCGGGCCATCGGGGCCGCACCGACCGTCGAGGTGGATACTTTCGAGATCCTCCTGGGCGGCGTGCAGAAGATCCTGCTTTGTTCTGACGGCCTGACCAATATGGTTTCTGAAGCAGAAATCGAACGGATCCTGGGGGATGCCAATCTGGAACGGCTGGCGGACGGCCTGATGAACGGGGCCATGACCGCCGGCGGCGATGATAACATTTCCTTCATCATCATCGACTTGGAGGCTGCAGAATGGAAGAAAGAATAACCCTCAATCATCGCTATGAGATCATCGATAAAGTTGGGGGCGGAGGCATGGCCGAGGTCTTCCACGGCTATGACATCGTGCTTCACCGGGATGTGGGGATCAAGATCCTGCGGGACCAGTTCATCCAGGACAGGGATTTCGTGGCCCGCTTCCGGCAGGAGGCCTGCAACGCGGCCGGCCTGTCCCATCCCAATATCGTCAATATCTACGACTGCGGCAGCGAGCATGATATCCATTACATCGTCATGGAATATGTCGTCGGCCGGACATTGAAGGAAGTCATCGAGGAGAACGGCCCCCTGGACTACATGACGGCGGTCCGCTACGCGACGGGGATCGCGTCGGCCCTGAAGCAGGCCCATGACCACTCCATTGTGCACTGCGATGTGAAGAGCCAGAACATCCTCATCGATACGAAGGGCGTCGCGAAGATCACGGATTTCGGGATTGCCCGGGCCTTTGGCCAGCCCGCCAACGGGCCGGACAAGAATGTCATGGGGTCCGTCTATTACCTGTCCCCCGAACAGGCGGCCGGGCAGGCCGTGACGCCCCAGTCGGACCTGTATTCGCTGGGCGTTGTCCTCTTCGAGATGCTGACGGGCAAGCTCCCCTACGAAGGCAGCACGCCCGTCGAGGTGGCGCGGCGGCATCTGGAGTCGGCCACGCCGTCGGCGCGGCGCTACGATCCGGACATCCCCTACTATCTGGACAATGTCATCACGAAGGCCCTCGCCAAGAACCCGCGGCTGCGCTACGCAAATGACGACGATTTCCTGGCGGATCTGCAGGATGTGCAGGAACGGCTCCTGCAGGAAGCCCGCAGCGGGGCCAATCCGGACAAATGGGGCCATCATGAGAACCCGCAGCCCGTGAGCCAGCAGACCATGGTCATCAGCAAGACCGAGATGCTCGACGGCATCCTGAAGCCGGACCCGCAGCCCGCACCGCCTCCGGAAGAGCCGGAGCCGCCCCGGGAAAAACCGTCCCGCTTCCGGACGAAGAAATGGGCAGCCATCTTTATCGGCGCCATCCTCGTCCTCTGCGGCATCATCTATGCCATCGCCGGCTATTCCAGCGGCGATATCCTGGTGCCCGATGTGCAGGGCAGGACCATCGTCGAAGCCGAAGCGATCCTGAAGAAGAGCAATCTGGACTACACGCTGACGGAGGAGTATGATCCCAAGGTCACACCGGGCGTCGTCATCAAGCAGAAGCCCGGTCCCCATGCGCGCGTCAAGGCGGGGCGCAAGATCCAGCTCTATGTCAGCAAGGGCGCCGAGCCGGGCGTCGTGCCCGATCTGCGCAACAAGAGCCTGGCGGACGCGACGCTGCTGCTGCATGCGGCCAAGCTGTCCCTGGGCAAGGTGACCGTCCAGTACAAGGAAGGCACGGCCCAGGGCGCGGTCCTCAGCCAGAGCCTCAAACCGGGCTCCAAGGCGAGCCCCGGGACGAAGGTCGACGTGACCGTCAACATCAGTGACGGCCAGACGGTCGTGCCGTCCCTCAGCGGCATGAAAGTGAGCGACGCCCGGGAACGCCTCACCTCCATGGGCCTCAGTGTGGGTGCCGTGAAGGAAAAGGAAGACGATGCGGAGAAGGGGACCGTCATCGGGACCGATCCGGATGCGGATGAAGTGATCTCCAAAGGGAGTGTCGTCACGCTCATCGTCTCGAAGGGCAAAAAGGAAGAAGCAAAGAAACCGCAGACTGCCCCTGAAACGAGTTCCGGCCCCGCGGCTTCCGCAGCCCCGAAATCCTATTCCGTGGACTTCACCGTCCCGGGATCGGGCGGGGCCAAGCAGGTCAAGATCGTCGCTTCTGATGCCACGAGCTCCCGGGTGCTGTATTCCGGGTCCATGGCGCCGGGCTCCCGGTTCCACCAGCAGGTGACCCTGGGGCAGGATGCCAGCGTGCAGTTCTATGTGAATGGAACCCTGGTGGAGGATCGATCCCTTTGAGTGAGCTTACAGGAAGAATCATCAAAACATACAACGGATATTATTATGTGGCGGGCAGCGACGGCGCCGTCCACACGTGCAAGGTCAGGGGGCGGATGAAGAAGGACCGCTTCGTGCTGGCCGCCGGCGACTTCGTCACGCTGGACACCGGGGGCAGCGAGGGCATGATCTGCGGCCTCAAAGACCGCAGGAACCTGCTGCAGCGCCCGCTCGTGGCGAACCTGGACTGGCTCTTTGCCGTCTTTGCCTGCAGCAGTCCCGACCCGAGCCTGCTCCTCATGGACAAGCTCCTTGCCCTGGCGGAATGTGCCGGGATCCCGGCGGCCCTCGTCCTCAACAAGCGGGATCTGGCGCCGCAGGGCTTCGAGGAAAAGCTGCGCGGGATCTATGAGCCCCTCGGCTATCCGGTCCTTTTCATCGAGGCCCGGGCCGGGCTGGGGCTCGAGCCCATCCGGGAACGGATCGCCGGTGCCACGGTGGCTTTCGGCGGACCGTCCGGCGCGGGCAAGTCGACGCTGCTGAACCATCTGGACCCGTCGCTTTCCCTCAGGACCGGTGCCGTGAGCGACAAGATCGGCCGGGGCCGGCACACGACGCGCTTTGCGCAGCTCCTGCCCTATGGCGGCGGCTTCATCGTCGATACGCCGGGCTTCGGCAACATCGACCTGGCGGAACTGGAGATGGCTGACGCGGCGGCGGGCTTCCGGGAATTCAGGCAGTACCGGGGACAGTGCCGCTTCACGGGCTGCAGCCACACCCACGAGCCGGACTGCGCCGTCAAGGCGGCCCTTGCTGCCGGCAAGATCGCCCGGAGCCGCTATGAGTCGTACCTTGTGATCCGCGAAGAAATTGCAAGTCAAAAGAAAAGAGGCAAAAAACAATGACCATCATCGCACCGTCCATCCTTTCATCCGATTTTTCCCGCCTTGCCGAGGAAACGGCCCGTCTTGCCGACGCGGGCGCTGACTGGGTGCATATCGATGTCATGGACGGGCAGTTCGTGCCCAACCTGACTTTTGGCGCGCCCGTCGTGAAATGCCTGCGCAAGCGGACGGACATGTTCTTCGACTGCCACCTCATGGTGGAACATCCGGAGACCTATATCGATGCCTTTGCGGCGGCCGGAGCCGATATGATCGTGGCCCATGCGGAGGCGACGAAGCACCTGCACCGCCTGATCCAGACCATCCACGCCAAAGGGATCAAAGCCGGCGTGGCCCTGAACCCCGCCACGTCCCTTGCCGCGGTGGAGGAGATCCTGCCCTTTGTGGATATGGTGCTCCTCATGTCCGTGAACCCGGGGTTCGGCGGACAGAAATTCATCCCCACCACGGTGGACAAGGTCCGCCGCCTGAAAAAGATGATCACGGACCGGGGCCTCGACATCCTCATCGAAGTGGACGGCGGCATCAATGCGGAAACGGGCCGCCAGGTGCGCGAGGCCGGCGCCACGGTCCTTGTGGCCGGTTCCTACGTCTTCGGCGCTGCTGATATGGAGGCCGCTGTCACATCGCTGCGGTGATGCACCATGGAATGGAAGCGTTTCTGGAATAAATACCGGAAAAAAATCAAATACGGCGCAGCCATCTTCTTCGGCGCCGCGGCAGTCCTCTTCATCATGGCCTGGATCCTGAGCCGGCAGGCGGCAGCCATCTTCAATCTGGTGGCGGAGCGGCAGCATTTCCTGGAAGGCCATATCACGGTGGAGCGTCTTTCGGCGACACCGCTCGGCCATGTGCATTTCCAGAATCTCGTGTGGGAGTCGGAAAACGGGGAGGACAAGGTGGTCATCCCGGACGGGCGGTTCCATGTGAAACCGCTGGACATCATCCTGCGGCGGCCGTCCACATCGACCATCGACAGCCTGGAACTGAACGGGGCCGACATCGCCCTGACCTTCGACGAGCGGATGCACATCAAGGGCATCCGGGCCATCGAACGCGTCCAGTCGCCGCCCGGGGACAAGCATAAAGCGAAGAAGCCCTTCGACATCAAGCTGAAGAACCTCAATGTGGAGGTCACACTGAACCACTGCAGGCTCACGGCCTATTACAAGACGCGGATCCATACCTTCAGCGACGTGAACGCGAAGCTCCACTATGACAGCAAAGACAAGCTGACGATCGATTTCTCGACGGGTGAACTTGCGGGCACGCTCGAGGGCGGCGGTGTGGACATCCAGGGCACGGTGGACCTGAAACCCGTCATTTCCACCTGCGACCTGCGGCTGGGCATCAAGGAGCTCAATCCTTCCTCGCTCGGCACAGGCCTCGATATCCATGAGACCGTGACGGCGGGAGCTGCGGTCACGGGCAAACTGCCCGAACCGGTCATCGTCGGGGAACTCTATATGAAGGCCCTCAACCTGCCGGGACTGAAATTCACCAATGTCCGGGGCAATTTCAAATACAAGGACGGCTACATCGGGGCGGAAAATGTGACAGCCGATGTCTTTGGCGGCACCTGCGATGCCCACGGCGGCTTCAACATCGATACGAAGGCGTACGATGTCTACGTCAAGGGCCACAATCTCCGGAGCGAGACGGCGACGAACACACCGTTCTTCCGCACCCTCGTGGAACTCGACCTGACGATGAAGTGCGACGGCAATCCCCGTTCGACGAAGACCTACGGATCCTTCGAGTCGGGCAAGGGGATCTATGCCCTCGTCAAGTTCGACTCCATCAGCGGCACTTTCTCGAACCAGTACAAGCGCCTCGCTTTCAGCGACGTTCAGATCAAATCCCAGGGCGGCGACATCGTGGCGCCGCAGTTCGAGCTTTTGGACGGCAAACTCCATCTGGGCAATCTGTACTATGTGTCGCCGGGCGGCCGCCGGTCGAGGATTAGTTTCTTCTGACGCGGTCTGCCCTTGCCGGAGCGTCCGGACGGGCAGCGGCAGGATGGATATTTTTTCATCGACCGGCAGAAAGAAGGGCTCTGGTCTTTCCATTTGTCTGCGGATATGCTATAATTATTCAGTAATTTCATAGGAATTGTCTTTGGGGCAGGGTGAAATTCCCAACCGGCGGTACAGTCCGCGAGCCTTCGGGCACGAATTGGTGAAATTCCAATACCGACAGTAGAGTCTGGATGGAAAAAGACACTGGATTTGAGATAGAACCGTACGATCTCCCCAAGGAGTCCGTGCGGTTTTTTGCGTCTTGAAAGAGGTGAAAGGATTGACGGACGAAGAATATATGAAGATTGCCCTGGAACTTGCCGCAAAGGCCCGCGGCTGCACGAGTCCCAATCCACTCGTGGGCTGCGTCATCGTGGCCCCGGACGGCACCATCGTGGGCCGGGGCTGGCACCATAAGGCAGGGCTGCCCCATGCCGAAGTGAATGCCATGGCGGACGCGGGGGAAAGGACCCGGGGCGCGACAGCCTATGTCACGCTGGAACCGTGCTCCCATTACGGCCGGACGGGCCCGTGCTGTGAAGCGCTGATCAAAGCCGGCATCCGGCGGGTCGTCGCGGCGACGGGCGATCCGAACCCGAAGGTCTCGGGCCGCGGCTTTGCAAGGCTCCGCGAAGCCGGTGTGGAAGTGACCGTCGGGGTCCTTGAAAAAGAGGCCCGGCGCCAGAATGAGGTCTTCCTGCACTGGGTGACCACGGGGCGTCCCTTTACGGCCCTGAAGTATGCGATGACCCTCGACGGGAAGATTGCGACCGCTTCCGGCGATTCCAAATGGATCACGGGTGAAGACTCGCGGCGGGAGGCCCACAGGCTGCGCAGCTGGTATGACGCGATCCTCGTCGGGAAGGGCACGGTCCTTGCGGACGACCCGTCCCTGACCTGCCGCCTGGTGGAAGGGAAGAACCCGGTCCGCGTCATCCTGGACACGCACGCGGAACTGCCGGCGGACCGCAAGGTCTTTACGGACGGCGCGGCGGAAACGATCCTTGCCGTATCGGAAAAGGTCCCGGCTGCCCGCTGGCAGCCCCTGGCGGAGCGGCCGGGCGTGAGCGTCCTGCCGCTGCCGGAACAGGACGGCCACATTGACCTGGGAGCGCTCCTCGACGCTCTGGGCAGACGGCCGCTGACGAGCCTCCTTGTGGAAGGCGGCAGCGCCGTGCACGGAGCGTTCTTCGACGCGGGGCTGGCCCAGCGCGTCTATGCCTTCATCGCGCCGTCGCTTCTGGGCGGCCGGGAGAATCTCACTGCCATCGGCGGCCGCGGGGCGGCGGCCATGGCTGACCGCGTCCTCCTCGACGAGGTCACGGTCAGACGGACGGGCCCGGATCTTATGGTGACGGGCCTCCTCGAAAGGAGCTGACAGGATGTTTACGGGACTTGTGGCAGAACTGGGCAGGGTGGAGACCCTGCGCCGTGAACAGGATTCCTACCGGCTGACGATCCGGGCCGAGAAGATCCCGCCCCAGCTCGTCATCGGCGAGAGCGTCTGCTGCAACGGCGCCTGCCTTACGGTGACGGGCAGCGACAGCAGCCGTTTCACTGTCGATGTCATGCCCGAGACGGTGCGGCGCACGACCATCGGCCTCCTCAGACAGGGGGACCCGGTCAATCTGGAACGGACCCTGCGGGTCGGCGACGGCCTGGACGGCCATATCGTCCAGGGCCATGTGGACGGCGTCGGGACGATCCTGCGCATGGTGCCCGAGGGCATCGCAAAAGTGACGACGATCAGCGCGCCGGCGGACCTGCTGCAGCTGATGGTGACGAAAGGATCCATCGCGATCGACGGCATCAGCCTGACGCTGACGGACGTGGGGGAGACGCATTTTTCCGTATCCCTCATCCCCCTGACCGTGCAGTTCACCACGCTGGGCATCAAGAAGCCCGGTGACAAGGTGAACCTCGAGACGGACATCCTCGGGAAATACATCAGGAAAATGCTGACAAACCAGGGCGGAGGACTGACAATGCAGTCCCTGCTGGAAAATGGATTTGCATAAGGAGTGCATGCATATGGAAAAAGAATTCCAATTCAACACCATCGAAGAAGCCATCGCCGACATCAAGGCCGGCAAGATGGTCCTTGTGACCGACGATCCCGACCGCGAGAACGAGGGCGACCTCATCATGGCGGCGGACTTTGTGACGCCCGATGCCATCAACTTCATGGCGACCCACGCCAAGGGCCTGATCTGCGCCCCCTGTGACGGCGAGATCCTCGACCGGCTGCAGCTGGAACCGATGGTGGCCAACAACACGGACAACCACGAAACGGCGTTCACCGTCTCCATCGACCATATCGACACGACGACGGGCATCTCCGCGGTGGAAAGAGCCTACACTATCAAGAAGCTGACCGACAAGGATGCCAAACCGACGGACTTCCGCCGTCCCGGCCATGTCTTCCCGCTGCGCAGCAAGGTGGGCGGCGTCATGCGCCGGACGGGCCACACCGAAACGACGACGGACCTGTGCCGCCTGGCCGGCCTGACCCCTGCGGGGATCTGCTGCGAGATCATGAGCGATGACGGGACGATGGCCCGCACGCCGGAACTGATGGAATTTGCCCGCAAATACAACCTGACCTTCATCACGGTGGCCGATCTCGTAGCCTACCGCAAGCGCAATGAAAAGATGGTCCACCGCATCGCCAATGTGGCGCTGCCTTCCAAGTACGGGACGTTCCGGGCCATCGGCTACGTCAACGACCTGAATGACAAATGCGATGTGGCCGTCATCAAGGGCGATGTCGCCGGCAAGAAGAATGTCCTCGTCCGGGTGCACTCCGAGTGCCTGACCGGCGATGCCCTGGGTTCCCTGCGCTGCGACTGCGGCGACCAGCTGGCGACCAGCCTGCGCATGATCGAAAAAGAAGGCTGCGGCGTCGTGCTCTACATGCGCCAGGAAGGCCGCGGCATCGGCCTTGCCAACAAGCTGCGCGCCTATGCGCTGCAGGATCAGGGCCTCGATACGGTGGATGCCAATGTCAAGCTGGGCTTCAAGCCGGATCAGCGCGACTACGGCATCGGTGCCCAGATCCTGTCCGACCTGGGTCTTACGAGCATCCGCCTGATGACGAACAATCCGGCCAAGCGCGCGGGTCTTTCCGGCTACGGCATCACGATCACGGAGACGGTCCCCATCATCATGAAGGACAATTGCTACAATCACCGCTATATGGTCACCAAGCAGGTCCGTATGGGCCATGAACTGCACGAAACGGAGGTTTCCAAATGAAAATCCTGGAAGGTAAATTACTTGCGCAAGGTCTGAAATTCGGCATCGTCGTGTCCCGGTTCAATGAATTCATCACGAGCCGGCTGCTGTCCGGCGCGGAAGACACGCTGGTCCGCCACGGCGTCAGCGAAGACGACATCACCGTCGCCTGGGTGCCCGGCGCTTTCGAGATCCCCCTGATCGCCAAGAAGATGGCAAAGAGCGGCAAATATGACGGCGTCATCTGCCTGGGCGCAGTCATCCGCGGTGCCACGAGCCACTATGACTACGTCTGCAATGAAGTGTCCAAGGGCATTGCCCTGGTCAATATGGAAACCGAAGTGCCCACCGGGTTCGGCATCCTGACGACGGAAAACATCGAGCAGGCTGTGGAGCGGGCAGGCACCAAGGCCGGCAACAAGGGCGCTGCCACGGCGGCTGCGGTCATCGAGATGGTCAATCTGGCCAGGAACCTCTGAGCATCATGGAAGACGTCCTGGTCCGTGGCATGGTGGGGAACGCCCGCGTCTATGCGGTCTCTACGACCCACCTGACACAGTATATGAATGAGACCCATCAGCTGAGCCCCCTTGCCGCGGCTGCCCTGGGACGGGCCTGCGCGGGTGCGCTCCTGATGGCGGCGACGATGAAGGAGCATGAGGGCGTGACGCTGCGCTTCAAGGGCGGCGGCCCTCTGGGACAGGTCCTTGCCGACGCGGCGGGATCCACCGTGCGCGGCTTCGTCCAGCATCCCCATGCCGACCTGCCCCTGAAGAACGGCAAGCTCGATGTGGGCGGCGGCGTGGGCCGTGACGGACTGCTCATCGTCACCCGGATCCCTGAAAAAGGGGCTCCCTTTACGGGCTGCTCCCTGCTGCAAAGCGGCGAGATCGCCGATGACCTGACGAAGTACCTCTTTGATTCGGAACAGACGCCGTCGAGCGTGGCCCTGGGCGTCCTCGTCGCTGCGGACTGCTCCATCGCCGCCGCGGGCGGTTATTTCGTCCAGCCCCTGCCGGGGTCGGATGATGCGTTCCTCACGGCGCTCGAAAAGAATATCCTGAGCCTTCCGCCGGTGACGGAACTGCTGAAAGCCGGATATGATCCGGAAGGCATCATCCGTCTCGTGGGAAAGGGATTCCCGGTGGAGATCCTCGATTCCACTCCCGTGTCCTTCCACTGCAGCTGCAGCCGCGAGGGCGTCGAGCGGATGCTCTGCGGCCTGCCGGACAGTGAATTCGAAGCGATGCTCAAAGATCCGAAGACGGAAGTGACCTGCCATTACTGCGGGCAGGTGTACACGTTCACGCCGCAGGAGCTGCGTGCCCTGCCGCACCATTCCGGGAACGGGAAGAAACTGCCCGAACTGTAGGGAAATCTGGCAGCGGCCTTGTGCCGGAGCGGGAAAGCTGCTCCGGCATACGCTTTTTAGGGAAGAAATCAGGACAACGCTGCGGAATCCCTTGACGCGGCGAACAAATGTTTGTAAAATACTGCTGAGGATGCGGAGAGCGGATCGCCGCGTCCCGGGGAGCTGCTGACTGCTTCAGCAGCTGTCCCATGCAGGGGTGCGGATCCCGCACTCCGGAGGCAGCTTTCCGGCTGTGACCTGCCCGCAGGGGCTCTGCGTCCCCGCCGGTCCCGGTCACTGCCCCTGAGCAGCGGTTCCGCAGAAGAATGACAAGGAGATGAACTCATGAGCATGGATATGGATAAAAGCAAAGCCCTGGATGCAGCCGTCAAACAGATCGAAAAAGACTTCGGCAAAGGTTCCATCATGAAGCTGGGAGCCGCCGGAGATAAGATGAATATCGAAACCATCCCGACCGGTGCCCTGTCGCTCGATATCGCGCTCGGCGTGGGCGGGATCCCGCGGGGACGGATCATCGAGATCTACGGACCCGAATCCTCCGGCAAGACGACGGTGGCCCTGCACATGATCGCGGAGGCCCAGAAACGCGGCGGCTATGCGGCTTTCATCGATGCCGAGCATGCGCTGGATCCGGAATATGCACGCCATCTGGGCGTGGACATCGACAATCTGCTGATTTCCCAGCCGGATACGGGCGAACAGGCCCTGGAAATCTGTGATGCCCTGGTCCGCAGCGGTGCCATCGACATCATCGTGATCGACTCCGTGGCAGCCCTCGTGCCCAAAGCGGAGATCGAAGGGGACATGGGCGATTCCCATGTGGGTCTCCAGGCCCGTCTGATGAGCCAGGCCCTGCGCAAACTGACCGGTGTCATTTCCAAGTCCCGCACGGCGACGGTCTTCATCAACCAGATCCGGGAAAAAGTCGGCGTCATGTTCGGCAATCCCGAAACGACGACGGGCGGCCGGGCACTGAAGTTCTATTCCACCGTGCGCATGGATGTGCGCCGCATCGAAAGCATCAAGAACGGCAACGATGTCGTCGGCAACCGGACCCGCGTCAAGGTCGTCAAGAACAAGGTGGCGCCGCCTTTCAAGCAGGCTGAATTCGACATCATGTACGGTCAGGGCATTTCCCATGAGGGCTGCCTCGTCGACCTGGGTGTGCAGTACAACATCGTCAACAAGAGCGGAGCCTGGTATTCCTACGGGGACGAACGGATCGGCCAGGGGCGCGAGAACACGAAGGATTTCCTGAAGAAGCATCCCGACATGGCGCTGGAGATCGAAAACCGCATCCGCGAAGCGGCCGGGCTGCCCGCCCTGGCACCGCTCCCGATGGGCGGCGGCTCCGTACCGGAGGCGGATGAGCTGCTGAAGCCGGAAGAGGATCCCAGCGATGTGGGCTAAACCCAAAAAGCAGCTCCTTTCGTATGCGGATGCCTATAATTTTTCTCTCGACAGGCTGGCCGCACGGGACCACAGCTCGGCGGAGCTTCTGGCCAAACTGCAGGAGCGGGGCTGCCCGCCGGACATCTGCAGCGAGGTCCTCTCCGCCCTGCGGGCCCGGCATTTCATCGATGACGGGCGCTGCGCCGAGGCCGTCGCGGCCGCCTGGCGGCAGAAAAAATACTATGGCCGGGCCTACCTGCGCCTGATGCTCACCAAACGGCAGATCCCGCCCGCAATCGCAGGCCCCCTTGCGGCCGCCGTCACGGAAGAAGAGGAAAGGGAACGGGCCGAGGCTTTTGCCCGGGCGGAACTCCCTGCCCTGCGCCGGCGCTATGCCGCCGATGCCCGGAAAGGGAAGGCCGCCCTGGCGCGCAAGCTGGCGAGCCGCGGCTTCGGGAGCGGCACGATCGCCGATGTCCTGGACTGTTACGGAGATCCTGACAGTGCCGAGGACTGAAGCTCCGGAACTTTCTCCGGCAGCTGCTGCCGGCAAAAAAAGAAATGCAGACTGTTGTAGCGCGTTCCCGGGACGAAATGCCCCCGGGGACGCTTTTTTAGTGATGCGCCCGGACCTTCCCGCCGGCCGTTCCGGCCGCAGAGATACAAAGGCCCCGCGCTTTGTTCATTTATTGACACTCCCCCGAAAATACTATAAAATACTTATGTCCAATTCATCTCCTGCAGGCAGGGAGTCCGGCTTTTGCGGCCGGAGAGGGGTGCCCTGCGGCAATCCTTGTGCTTTCTGCCGGCTGGAACTTACTACTGTCCGGACCTGTTCCGGGCAGGGCGGGCATTGTCAACTGCCCGATCAGTGCGGACGCGGACCATGGGTCATTGTCTGCAGGCTGCTGTTTTTCTAATCAGGAGTGGTTGACTGGGTATCAAGGCGACCCTTATGGTTGCCTTATTTTGTCTGTTAGAAATGTTTGGAAAAATCTTAAAAAGAAGGAGGTGTGAATCATAGATCCGTTATTTTTATGTATTGCGATCGGTGCCGTGATCGTTGCCGCCGGCGGCGGGTATTTTGCCCGCAGGAACATCGCCGAAGGCAAGATCGGCAAGGCCGAGGAGGTTTCCGCCCAGATCGTGGAGAACGCCCGCAAGGAGGCGGATGCCAGGAAGAAGGAAGTGCTCCTGGAGGCCAAGGAAGAGATCCATCGCCTGCGTTCCGAAATGGAACGGGAAAATAAAGAAAGGCGCGCCGAGCTCGCCAAGAACGAACGCCGTCTGGTCCAGAAGGAAGAAAACGTGGACCGCAAGATGGATGCCTATGAAAAGAAGGAGGAAAAACTCCTCGAACAGAGCAACCGTCTGCGGGATTCCCAGAAAAAACTGGACGAGATCTTCGGGCAGCAGGTCGCTGAGCTGGAACGGATTTCAGGCCTGACCAGCGATGAGGCCAAGCAGGAACTGCTGGACAACGTCCGGGACGAAGTCAAGCATGACAAGGCGAAACTGATCAAGGACATGGAGCAGGAAGCCCGCGATGTGGCCGAACAGAAGGCCCGGGAAATCATTTCCCTCGCCATCCAGCGCTGTGCCGCCGATCAGGTCGCAGAAACGACGGTCACCGTCGTGCCGCTGCCGAATGATGAGATGAAAGGCCGTATCATCGGCCGTGAAGGCCGGAACATCCGGACCCTGGAAACGCTGACGGGGATCGATCTGATCATCGATGATACGCCGGAAGCTGTCATCATTTCCGGATTTGACCCCGTACGCCGGGAAGTGGCCCGTATCGCCCTGGAAAAGTTGATCAACGACGGCCGGATCCACCCCGCCCGCATCGAGGAAATGGTGGAAAAGGCTCAAAAGGAATTGGATCAGAAGATCAAGGAAGCCGGCGAACAGGCTACATTCGAGACGGGTGTGCACGGGATCCATCCGGAACTCATCAAACTGCTGGGCCGTCTGAAGTACCGCACCAGCTACGGTCAGAATGTGCTGAAGCATTCCACGGAAGTTGCGCATCTGGCAGGCCTGATGGCTGCCGAACTGGGCGTCGACGTGAATGCCGCCAAGCGCGCCGGGCTGCTGCATGATATCGGCAAGGCTGTGGACCACGAAGTGGAAGGATCCCATGTGGATCTGGGCGCGGAAGTGGCCAAGCGGTATCATGAGACGGATACGGTGATCAATACCATCATGTCCCACCATGGGGATGTGGAACCGACATCCGTGGAAGCCGTCCTGGTATCGGCTGCTGATGCGATTTCGGCTGCCAGACCGGGTGCGCGCCGGGAGACCCTGGAAACCTACCTCAAGCGTCTTACGCGTCTCGAGGAAATCGCCGAGTCCTTCGACGGTGTGGAAAAATGCTATGCTGTACAGGCAGGCCGCGAAATCCGGATCATGGTCAAACCGGAAAAGGTGGACGATGATGACGCCGTGATCCTGGCCCACGATGTGGCAAAACGCATCGAGGAGGATATGGAATATCCGGGCCAGATCAAGGTTGTGATCGTGCGGGAGACCCGCGCGGTGGATTACGCGAAATAAAATCGAGAGGAAGCCCGTACCCCCCGTGGATACGGGCTTTTTCCATAGGACGGCATAAGCTTTCCGGACTCATGGCGACGGCTTTTGACGCTGCCGTCCTGATATCAGCCGTACGGACGGCGTATCCTTCGGGGGACTGTTTCTTCGCGGGAACAAAGGGTACGTGTGCAGCCGGGCTGATGTTTCCGGGGAGGTATGCTGCAGGAGGCAGTTTTCTAAGATGGGAGACATAATTGACTTGCCTGAAAAAAACAGGACCGGGACCCACGGCGGGAAACGGCCGGGCGCCGGCCGCCCCAAAGGATCGGTAAAGGAGATCCACCATCAGCGTCCCCAGCATCAGGTCAGAGCCTTTGAAGGGGAATGGGAACTGATCAGCCACTTTGCCTTCCTGGTAAAGCACGGGAAGATCGAAGCGTGCCGCAAAGCCCTGCAGAGACTGGATGCAGGGGCCGGGAAAAAAGCCCAGTGATCCGGCCTTCCGGACAGGCAGGGGACGGTATTTCTCCGTCCTGCCGTTTGGCTCAGGCGTCTTTTCAGTACCGTGCTGCCGCAGGGCAGCCGGAAGGAACAAAATGAAGGAGCTGTGAAAAATACGTTTTTTCACAGCTCCTTTTCCAGTTTTTTAAAGTTACAGTGTCAAAAATGATGGATAGGGGGGTGTGTAAAATATTTTGTGTAAACGCAAAAGCGTCTTGCTCAAAATTAATTTATAACCCATACTGAAAGGGATCAAAGGCAAAGGAGCGAAACACT
>OMYF01000014.1 GCA_900315205.1 uncultured Acidaminococcus sp. | reverse complement strand
GTGGTCATAAATGGTCTTGCCGATGTCGCGGACACATTTGTCGACCTGCTCCTGGGAATAGGTCTCGAAGACTTTCTGGGCAGCACGGGCTTTGGCAACCAGTTCAGCAAGATACTCCTTGGTAGTTAACGTCATGATAACACGATCCTTTCTCAACAGATATTTTTCCTACAGGACATCACAGCAGTTTGCGGTACAGTGCTTCAATATCTTTAATGGTCGTCTGACGCGGGTTCACGACCACGTTCACACTCTTCATGGCATCTCTCGACATGACGCCGACCTTGTCTTCCGTCACACCGACATCGGACAGTTTAGCCGGGATGCCCAGATCCTTGTTCAGTTCCTTCAGGACATCCACCAGCATCTGCGGTTTGAAATCATCGCCGGCCTTCTTGCCCTGGGCGATGCAGTCATAGATGACTCTGTATCTGCCGTTATCAGCAAGAGCATTGTATTCCACGATCGTCGGCATAAGGATGGCATTGGCAACGCCGTGGGCCACATGGAAGAAACCGCTTACGGGGTGGCTCATGGCATGGATGTTGCCGAGTTTGCCCCAGGCAAAGGCCATGCCCGCAAAGGTGGAGCCTACCAGCATATTGGATGCATAATCGATATTGTTGCGGCTGGCAACGAACTGACGGATATTGCCGCCGATCATCTTCATCGCTTTTTCAGCCATGGCATCGGTGAACGGAGAGGCCATCTTGGACACATAGGCTTCCATGGCATGGATGAAAGCATCGATGCCGCAGGCAGCTGCCACAGAGGCAGGAAGCGTCATGACAAGTTCCGGATCCAGGATGACGTAAGCCGGGCAGATATAGTAGCTGATGGCAGCCATCTTAAAGTTTGTCTTTTCATCGGTGATGACAGAGGAAGCGGAAACTTCACTGCCCGTACCAGCCGTTGTCGGAACGGCGATGATGGGCATCTTGGTCGGTCCGGGAACCTTGCCGAACCCTGCATAATCCAGCATATTGCCGCCATGCGTCGCCAGCAGGGCCACCGCTTTTGCCACGTCCATCGGGCCGCCGCCGCCCAGAGCCATGATGCTGTCGCAGCCGGAAGCGTTGTAGGCATCCAGGGCGATATTGACGTTTCCGACAGTGGGGTTGACGCCGACATCCACAAATTCATAATATTTCAAACCAGCTTTGCTGATGATTTCTTCGGCCCGATCAACCAGACCAACAGACTTCAGACCTTGGTCGGCCACAAGAAATACGGACCCGCATTTGGCTTCCTTCAGCATTTCCGGAAGTTTATTCAAAGCTCCCTGTCCGAAAACAATATCCTGGGGTACCTTAAAATTGAATTCTTTCATGATTACAAATCCTCCTCTTCCATGAAAAATTAGTGGACTGCAGCGGCGCGTGATGCACGCAGTACCTTAACAAGCGCCAGAGAAATGTCGGGAACATACGTAACCAGCATCAGTACTATGACGAGGACGATGAAGAGCGGGATCACCGCCCGGACCTGTTCATTGAACTTGACTCGTTTATCCAGGCCTTCAGCCACAAAGAGGTTGATGCCAAGAGGCGGAGTGATAAGGCCCATCGTCAGGTTCATGACTATGACAACACCGAACTGCACCGGGTCGACACCCAGTTTTTTAATGAGCGGGAACAGGATCGGCGTATAGATGAATGTGGAAGCCGTCGTTTCCATGAAGCACCCGTTGATCAGCAGGATGATGTTGATCAGGAGCAGGATCAGAGTGGCGCTGTGCGTAAATCCAAGGACGGCTGCGGAGAGCTTCGCCGGAACCTGCTGCGTGGAAACGATGAAGCTGAAGATATTTGCCGTTGCACAGATGAAGAGGATCATTGCCGAGGTCTTGACGGCCTCAAAGGAAATGTCCATCATATCACTGATCTTGATGGCACGGTAAACTACCAGCGATACGATAAATCCATATACACAGGCGACTGCTGCAGCTTCTGTCGGAGTGAACATGCCGCTGTAGATACCGCCCAGGATGATGACCGGCATCAGGATTGCCCAGATTGCCTTGGCAAAAGATTTGGCAACGCGGCCGAAATCGATACCTTTATTCCGGCTGCCCCAGTGATGCTTGTGAGCCTGGATAGCAACGATAATGCAGAGGGCTACGCCCATCAGGATACCGGGGACCACGCCGCCTGCAAAAAGTTCGCTGACGGATTCACCGGTGATCAGTGCATAGTTTACGAAAGGAATGCTCGGAGGAATGATACATCCTATGATACCGCCGCTGGCGGCTACAGCTGCTGAGAATCCGGCGGGGTACCCGTCATCGATCATGGCAGGGACCAGGATGCCTCCGATGGCAGCCACCGTAGCCGGTGCAGAACCGGAAATGGCTGCAAAGAACATACAGGCGATGACGCATACAATTCCGAGGGATCCGGGAATCCATCCAAACAGTTCGTAGCAGAGATTGACAATCTGTTTGGAAATACCGCCCTTGCCCATGATGGCGCCGGCCAGTACGAAAAGGGGAATTGCCAGGAGCGTCGTAGAATCAAGTGCTGTAATCATGCGCTGTGCGGCGAGGAACATTTGCGGGATCCTGCCGCCATATGCCATTGCCATGAGCGGAGCACCGCCGATGCATACGGCAATGGGTACGCTCAAGGCCAGTAAAACGCCCAACCCTATAAACAATACCGCAATCATAAGTTACCCAACCTTTCCTTCAGGATTCACTATTGTGAATGTACATAATACTTTCGGCTTTACCCTGTTTAAGAATTTCTGTCCATTGCTTGTCCGCAAGCCTGTGATCATTCTCTTTCTTCCAGATAGCTCTTCTTCACAAAGATCTGGATAAGGATCTGGATGATGGAAAGAATGCTGCTCAGCGGAACGATTCCATAAAGGAAGTACATCGGCATATGCAGCGCCGGAGAAACCTGGCCGCTGGCCACGATGCGGCGGATCAGCACAACACCGAAATAGACACAGAACACAAGATAGATAATGGTGATGATATCTGCCAGGAGACGGAAATACTTTCTTGAACCTGCCGGAAAGACTCTTTCCACAAAGAGACTCACCCGGACATGGGCACCGAATTTCCAGGAAGCCGCGATTCCCAGGAATGCCATGTACACACACATGTAACGAAGGATTTCATCCCCCCAGTTGAAGGAGAATCCAAACACATAACGCAGGACGACGTTCAGTGTCATGACCACAGCCATGGCCATGATCAGGATACTGGAAAGGAACCTTGTTACAGGTACGCCATAGAAAAAATCTATTATCTTCTTCATATCTAACCCCTTCTTAAAAAGGAGTGCCCTTGCGACTTACCGGTTGGGGTGTCGCAAAGGCACTCCCATTCACTAACACTTTTCCTGAGAGTTAGCTTTCTTTGGCAACAGCCTTGAGGAATTCATCCACGATGGCATCCCCAGCCTTCGAACGGATCATCGGTTCGATATCCTTTACGGCATCCTTGAACTTCTGTGCTTCTTCAGGAGTCGGAGTGTAGGTCTGCAGGCCATTCTTCTTCTTCATGGCTTCCAGGAATTCCTTGTCATTCTGTTCGTTCAGTTCACGTTCATCTTTGATGAACTGCTTCACGCAATCCATGAAGATCTTCTGCAGTTCCGGATCCATCTTATTCCAGGAGTCCTTACTGATGGCGACGATGTACGGATCATAGATATGGGGCAGCAGCGTCATGTATTTGACGATTTCCGAGAAGCCCATGGAGTACGTCAGAGCGATACCGTTTTCCTGTCCGTCCACAGTACCCTGCTGCAAAGCCGTGTACAGTTCGCCGAAGGCGATTGGCGTTGCCGAAGCGCCCAGATCGTTGACGAGTTTCATATGCACATCATTTTCCTGCGTACGGATCTTCAGGCCGACCATATCAGCAGGCGTCTTGATGGGGTGCTTGGTATTGGAGAACATTCTCAGGCTGTTCTCAGCCCAGCCGAGGAATTTCCAGCCAGCTTCTTTTTCAGTAGCTTCGCCGAGTTTCTTGCCGAATTCGCCGTCGTAGATTTTCCAGGCTTTATGTCTGTCCGTCAGCTGATACGGCATGTTCGTCACGTTAACGCTCTTGGAGAACCCGGCAACCACGGCAGATGAAATGACACCGCAGTCAATGGTGCCCAGCTGGACCCCTTCCATAACTTCTCTTTCCGATCCAAGCTGGTTGGCAGGATAATGGTTGACTTCAATCCGCCCGCCGGACGCCTTTTCCAGATTTTCCTTGAATTTTGCACTGGCTTTGCCCAACCGGTCTTCGGGAGAGGAACCATGAGCCCAGGAGATGGTGATCTTTCCACCGGAAGAGGCCTGTTTGTCTCCGCCCTTCTTTTCATCACCACCGCCGCAGCCGAGTACGGCCAGAGCCATTGTTGCCGATAATAACAGTGCTAATGTTCTTTTTAATCCAGCTTTTGCATACATGTTACTTCCCTCCTTGTTTTGCTGCTTTCCACGTACGTCCGACTTGTATTTAAGTAAGCTCCTCAGACGTCTTATCTGCTTGTATGGTACCTTATTCTTGTCTTATTGTCAAGAATTTTCTAACTTTTATATTTTTTCTTACTACTTTAACACTTTTTATTTATTTTTCTTCTATTTTCATATATCTCTGTTAAAAAGTCCTTAAATTGCGGTCATTAGTATGCAATTAGTGTATTTTTCTATACAATAATTTTCTTACATCTTATATTCATTTTTATTTAATTTATTTTATCCCGATTTATTTTTTAGTCTGTACAAATTATTTCACTCTTTGTTTTTAAATATTTTCATTAAGTTGTCTGATGATATGATTTATTTGAATAAATGCTATAAATAAAAATTCTTCCAGTATATAATAAAAAACAGGGTGCTGCAGAAAATCTGTCTGTTTCCACAGCCGGACCGCACTGCAGCGGTTCAAACACACATTGAAGGAGGTCTATTATGACAGAAAAATACCGGAACAAATTCAAAACCCCCGCCGAGGCAGCCAGGGTCATCAAAGACGGAGACTGGGTCGATTTTGGTTTTGGCAGCGGGTTCCCCGAACTGATGGATGAAGCCCTGGCCGCACGCCGGGATGAACTCCATAATGTCAGGATCCGAGGCGGCCTTGTCTACCGGCCCGCCATCCAGGTCGTGGAATGTGACCCGGAACAAAAAAGCTTTCAATATTACAGCTGGCACCTGGGCGCCGCAGAACGGAAATACCATACGGCCGGGCGGATCCATTTCGCTCCCATGCTGCTCCGTCTCCTGCCGCAGATGTACCGCGAATATCTGACTGTCGACGTAGCCTGCATCCCTGTTTCAAAACCTGATGCGGATGGGTACTGTGGACTGGGGCTTGCCAGTTACTGCTGGAAAACCATCATGCAAAAAGCAAAGACAGTCATCTTTGAAATCAATGAGCATATGCCCACCCTGCAGGGTGTGGATGGATCCCACCGCATAAGCCTGGATGAGGCCGACATCATTGTGGAAGGTGAACACGCGCCGCTGGCGACAAACAGCTACCGGCAGCCATCTGAAGCGGATATCCGCATTGCTGAAAATGTGGTCCGCGAGATCCCTGACGGGGCGACGCTTTCCCTGGGTGTGGGTACGGTTCCGTTCACCATTGCGGAACTCCTCGCCAAATCCGACAAGACCGACCTGGGCTGCCATACCGGTACCATCAGCGACGCTTTCCTGGCACTTTACAAGGCGGGCAAACTGACGAATAAAAAGAAAGAAATCAACACGGGACTCTCTGCCTGGAATCTTGTCAGTGGTTCTCAGGAGCTGTACGACTGGCTGCAGGCAGAACCGCAGCTCTTTTACCCGGCTGACGTGGATTATATCCATAATCCGCGGAATATGGAAAAGATTTCTAATTTCATCAGCATCAACGGCGGCGTACAGCTCGATCTGATGGGACAGGAAAATGCCGAAAGCGCCGGAACGCGCCAGCTTTCCGGTACGGGCGGCCAGCTCGACTTCCTGGAAGGTGCCTTTCTCTCACCGGGAGGGGCCGGCTACATCTGCATCGAATCGGCCCGCAGGGACAAAAAAGGTGAACTTCGCTCCAATATCCTTGCCACCATTCCCGCGGGCAGCACGATTTCGGCACCGCGCGGCCTGATCCAGAATGTAGCCACTGAATACGGGATTGCCCACCTGACGGGCCTGACGCTGAAAGAACGGGCTTATGCCATGATTGCTGTCGCCCACCCGTCTTTCCGGGATGAGCTGAAAGCATACGCTGACGCCACATTCAAATAACCGCCTGATGCCAACGCGTCCATAGAAAAACGGCCATGTGATCTGCCAGATCTGACTGGCAGGCCCCATGGCCGTTTCTTTTGCTTCTATATCCATCCGTATCGGGACAATGAGCCTTTTAAAATCTGAAAACTGACTTAAAGACGTCTTCAGCCACCTGTTCACCAGCATGCTCATCCCCGTAATTTTTCAGCATGTAATCCAGCACGGCCTGCATCCCCCGGCTCATGGCTGTCCGCTTCAGCTTGGCACAGGCAAAGACACGGGCATTGGGATGCGGACTCCGGATGCGGTAAAAGGCCAGGTCCTTATCAGGCTTTTCGGCATACCAGTAAGGCAGGATGGAAAGGCCCGCGCCTTCTTCTGAAAGCAGATAAGCCCTTCCCCAGTCCTTGACTGTGAGCCGCACTTTCGGACCATGCGGGAAATCCCGGAAGAGTCCCTCCACAAAATCCTCATAGGCTCTGGCATCGATCATGATAAAGGGCTGGTCGAGGACAAGACTCAGATCCACATATCCGTCCCGGGAATTCGCTTCAAGGACCGCATTTGCTTCGTGCTGTCTGGGTACGGTCAGATAGAATTCCTCATGCTGTATCGTCGTATATTCGATATCGGGATGCGAATAGTAGACGGGAACGAAGATCATGTCCAGCTTTCCTTCAAGGAGGAGCAGGAGCAGCTGATCGGCCACATCCTCCGTATACGTTATTTTTGACAGCTCATGAGCCGCCATATAAGAAAATAGTTTATTGAAGAAACGCACCGTATACCCTGTGGGCCAGCCGATGTGGACATCCGTAATGCCCGCTGCAGCATTCACTTTTTCGAGCATGGCATTATAATCCCGCAAAAGGCTGCGGCCGCAGGAAAGAAGGACCTTCCCTGCCTCGGTGGGGACACACCTCCCCTTGTCGCGTTCATACAGACGGAACCCGAGGCTGTCCTCGATCCGCCGGATATACTGGGAAAGGGCCGGCTGACTGATATAAAGAGCTTCCGCAGCTTTCTGGAATCCGCCTTCCCGTTCGATGGCCAGCATATAACGAATTGTTTTCACTTCAATGATCTGCTGCAAGGCCCTTCCTCCTTTGCGGCACAGTCCGCAGTCCGCTCATCCACTCTTTTCTCCGTCCGGATCCTGATTCCTTCTTTTTATAACATTATATTATAGGATTCGATTGACTTAAACTATTTCACACTTCTCTGAAAATATGATACTTTGGTCGCAGCATAAGAAAGACTGGAACGTGAATGCTTCAACAAGGGAGGAAAAGAACATGAATGAAATCCACACCACAGCCTGCGGGACGGAACCGTTCGATAAATGCTACGGCGTCGGCTATCAGGTGGGCCACGCAAGCTGGACCCCCTATCCCCGGGTGGAACGTATGCAGAAAGCGTTCTTTGAAAAACCGTATTACATCGACCTGCAGCGGCTGCGTCTCGTGACGGAAGCCTATCAGAAGCATGAGAACTGCTCCCGCAAACTGCAGTGTGCCTATGCATTCAAAAATGTACTGGAACATGCGGATATCCAGATTTCAGACGAAGATCTCATCATCGGCGAGATCGCAGCAGACCCCAAGGCAGCACCGATCTATCCGGAATTTTCCGTCAACTGGATCATTGATGAAGCACTGCATGCGCCTTTCGATCAGCGTGAACACGATAAATACTTTTTCAAGAATAAAGAGGACCGCCGGGAACTGATCGAGCTCTGCCGCTGGTGGGAAGGAAAAACTATCGCAGACTATGCGGATGCCCGTATGGAAGAAGCGCAGCGGATCGGTTCGCAGTTTGGAGAAAAGATCTTTCAGACGAATCTCTACCATTACGCCGGCATCGGCCATTATGTCATTGATTATCCGCGCCTCATGAAACTCGGATTTCCGGGCATCATCAAAGAGGTCCAGGCCGCTTTTGACAAGCTTACCAAAAAAGATCCTGATTACGATGAAAAACGGGACTTTTACGAAGCTTCCCTCATGATGCTCAAAGCCGCACAGAAGTACCTCATGCGCTATTCCAGACTGGCGATGGAGATGAGTGAACAGGAAACCGATCCTGCCCGCAAAGAAGAACTGGCAACGATCTCCCTCAACTGCCGTCAGGTCTCCAGGAGCAAACCCAAAACCTTCTGGCAGGCGCTGCAGCTCTTTGTCACAGCCACGAGCCTCCTTAAAGTAGAAAGCAACGGTCATTCCGTATCCTACGGCCGTATGGACCAGTGGCTCTATCCATTCTACAGACATGATATCGACAAGGGCATCATCACAAAAGATTTTGCTCAGGAACTCCTGGAAGTCATGTACCTGCGGAGCAACAATCCCACAAAGATCAAGGACTGGGGCACGACAGCGCTGCGCAACGGCCACAATTTCGGCGGCGAATGCCTCACTGTCGGCGGTGTCGACAAGGATGGCAACGACTGCACCAATGATTTGACGTTCATGCTCCTCGAAGCCTCCGTCCATACCCGCATGGACAGACCCTGGCTCCTTGTACGCATGCATGACAAAATGCCCTGTGAAATCAAGACCAAAATCACGGAATGCATCCGCGCCGGCTACGGCCACCCGAAGATCTTCAATGACAAGTCAGCCATCCCGGCCATGATGAGAAAGGGCTGTTCCCTTGAAGAAGCGCGCGACTATGCAGTCGTGGGCTGCGTGGAACTGTCCCTCCCCGGCAAGGAATACGGCTGGCATGACGCCGCCTACATCAATACGCCCAAGATGCTCGAAATGGTCATCAACGGCGGATGCACCCTGCAGGGCAAGAGACTGGGTCCCGATACGGGCAGTCTTTTGACCTACAGGACTTTTGATGAAGTCATGGCAAGCGTCGACAAGCAGTTCGACTACTGGATCGATCAGATCTGCAGCACCCTGACCACGCTGGAACGGGCCCACCGCTATCTGAAGCCGCTCCCCTATGCTTCCGCCTTCTTCCCCTCCTGTGTGGAAAGCGGCAGGGATCTGGGTGAAGGCGGTGCCGTCTACAACGGGACAGGTCCGCAGGCAAGCGGTCTGGGCACCTGCACGGATATCCTGTGCACGATCAAACAGCTCATGTTCGAGGAAAAGAAAGTCACCGGAGCAGAACTTTTGCAGGCAGTCAAGGACAACTGGGTCGGCCACGAAAAACTGTACCGTCTGGTCAACAGCTCCAAAGTCCATCATTTCGGCAATGATGATGATTATGCCGATGAGCTCTTCAAGAAAGTCTTTGAATGCTACTGCAGCCATGTCGCGGGCCGCAAAAACAGCCGCGGCGGCGAATTCCGTCCGGGGGTCTACTCAGTCAATGCCAACGTCGGCATGGGACTTTACATGAACGCTTCCCTCGATGGCAGAAAGAAAGCCGAGGCCATTTCCGACAATATGGGTCCTGTCCACACGGATGCAGCGTCCCATGATATCAAGGGGCCGACGGCTCTTGTCAACTCTGTCTGCAAGGTCGACCACAGTCTGGCCACGAACGGCACGCTGATGAACTTCAAGTTTCCTGAGAACGCTGTATCAGGACTGCAGGGCCGGAACAATCTGACGAGCTTTATCGACGAATATCTCGACAAGGGAGGCATGCACCTGCAGTTCAATATCATGAGCTCTGCCACGATGCGCGCCGCCCAGAAGCATCCTGAAAACTATAAAGACATGCTTGTAAGAGTGGCAGGCTACAGCGCCTACTTCGTGGAACTGGGCAAGCCTCTCCAGAAAGACCTGATCCAGCGCACGGAACTCCACTTCTAACCGAACGAATGCCAGTGGGCCACTTTGAGTGATCATTCCTCAGGTGGCCTGCCGTATTATTCTCCCTGTCCGCAGGAAAGAAAGGACAAACCATGTCAGAAAAAGGCCTTATCTTTAACATCCAGCGTTTTACCATCAATGACGGCCCGGGCGTACGGACGGAACTGTTCCTGAAAGGCTGCCCGCTGCGCTGCCGCTGGTGCAGCAATCCCGAAGGCCTCATGGGCATCCGCCAGCCCGGGATCTATCGGTCCAAATGTATTTCCCGTAAAAAATGCGGCCTTTGTGAAGAAGCCTGCAGGCATGATGCCCTGGTCTTTTATCGCGGCAAGGTCGCCCTTGTGGATCGGCAGAAATGTGTGGGCTGTCTGCAGTGTGCCGATGCATGCCCCTCCGAAGCCATCAAGCCCTGGGGCATCCCCATGACAGTAGAAGAATGCATGAAGGAAATCCGCAGGGACCGCGGGTACTATGAGCGTTCCGGCGGCGGCGTCACGGTATCGGGAGGGGAACCTCTGCTGCAGAGCGATTTTGTGGCAGCCCTCTTCCGTGCCTGCAAAGCCGAACAGATCGCCACATGCTGCGAATCGACTTTTTATCCCGACTGGGAAGAGATTGAAAAAGTCCTTCCCTATACGGACGTCATCATCTCGGATATCAAACATATGGATCCGGACGTGCACCAGCAGTACACAGGGGTCCGCAATGATAAGATCCTGACCAATCTGACCCGTATCGCACAGAAAAAAAAGCCCTTTATCCTGCGGATCCCCGTCATCCCGGGCGTCAACGATGACAACGGGAATATCGAAGCCACGGCCGATTTCATCCTGAAAGATCTGGATAACCAGGTCACAGTCCTGCAGCTCCTGAGCTATATGCGCCTTGGTGTGGAAAAATATGAGTCTCTGGGGATTCCTTACCCCATGGAAGGACTGCGTTTCAACCGTAGATCTTTCCAGAAACATGTCAGTGCCATAGCAGAGTATTTCAATGCAAGAGGCATCCACTGCATCACCGGGACGACCGAAAAGGAACCGCAGGCAGAATAGAGAGATACCTGAAATCCCCGGCGGACTGATCCGGGGATTTATTTCTTTGCTTTTATGCTTCCTGCTCCGGCTGAGACCTCCAAGACCACTTTGCACCACAAAAAGAAAAAGAGCCGGAATCTCCATTTTCCGGCCTTCGACACATTGCCCTTTCCTGTTATCTCGTAATCCGATACTCCTCATCGACGTGGTGCAGCGTCGTATCGATGTGATTGATGACTGCGGAGATGCATTCCTTCAGATCATTTTTCCTGAGCGCTTCAAAGATATGTCTGTGAGCACGGCGGGCGTCCTCGACGACATCACTGTATTCAAAGATCTTGCTCAGAAGCTCTGACCGGAATCCGGATATCATGTCATTGACATAGATGAGCATCTTGTTTTTGCTGTAAGAAATCAATTTGGAATGGAACTGGATATCTGCCAGGATGTACTCGTCCACACGATGAGGTTTCTTGTCCTCAAAGACTTTCAGATACTCCTCCAGTTCATCGAACTGTTCCTTTTTCAGCTTGCCGCAAATGGAAACGATATTCCCGACCTCAATGATTTCCCGGAATTTAATGAATTCCGCCATCGTTTCCGGATTGTACTCAAACCCGATCATTTCAAAGAAATTCTTTGCACGGTTATCGACAATGAAGGTTCCCTCCCCGTGACGCGCTTCAACGATACCGTACACAGAAAGGACTCTCAAAGCTTCCCGCAGGGACGATCGTCCAATGCCAAGCATCTTGGCCAGTTCCACTTCACTGGGCAGCTTGTCGCCAATTTTCAGGCGTCCTGCTTTTAAATCGCTTTGAAAGACATCTACGACCTGTTTTGTCGTACTGTCACGACTGATTCGCTTCATTTGTTTCACCTCCCCTTTCTGGTATGACAACCGACACTTCAGACATCTGCTTTCTTCTTATAGTATATGTTTTTTTGAGTTTTCCGTCAACTATTTTAGATGTAAAATAAGCAAATGTCATTTGGTTTAATAGAATAACTAAATGCTTTCTCTTCCCAGACAGAATCTCCGCAAATCAGCACTCCCGATCTGATTTGCGGAGATTCTTCTTTACTGTTTTTTCCTTTCAGGCTGCCTCCAAGCAAAGGCTTTGCCTCATCTGTTCCGCACTCCGCTGTCAGGCGCCCAGGAGACTGCCGACGATAATGCCCAGATAGGTGCCGATGACATAGCCGAAGGTCCCGACCAGCATGGACGGTCCGACGAGCCTGTCCCACCCCTGGGAAATGGCCATGCCCGCTGCCGTCGTGGGCCCGCCGATGTTGGCATTGGACGCAAGGACTATATCTTCCAGATCGAAGTGGAAAATCCGTCCTCCCACAAAGCAGAAAGCCATATTGACTGCGACCATAATGAAGCAGAACACGAAAAGGAGCGGCGCATTGCGCAGGATCTCCGGGATGGAAGCCGGCACACCGATAGCAAAGAAGAAGAGATAGATGAAATAAGTCCCCAATTCCTGGGCTCCGTTCATGGCTGAGGCCTGCTTGTCAAAGCAGGTGGCAAAGACCATGGAGATGAGCGTGATCCACACGTACTGGCTGCCAAAAAATGTACGGCAGATCTGGACAAGCCCGCCGCTGCCGGGAAGAGCTGCCGTGACGGCGCTCCCGATCAGTCTGGACACGGTGACGACCGTAACGCCGTACATAAAAGCGACTGCGATATCCTTGAGGGAAATATCCTTGCGGCTCCAGTATGACGCAGCGAGAGTCCTGCCTTCACGGCTTTCCTGGTGCGCTTCCACGGCATCGATATGGGGATGCGTATAGTGCCTGCGGAAGAAGGAGTTCCCGACACAGCCCAGCAGGACGAGGAAATAGACGGCCATATTGAGATTGTCCGCGACCACTGTCGAGGAGACCAGGGAGCCATCGGTCCTGAAAGCATCAGCCAGGGCCACGAAATTGACCCCGCCGCCGATATAGGAACCGGTCATCATGGCCGCCACCTTGGGCAGCCCCTTGATGAAAGGGCCCAGCAGGACGGTGCCAAGGACGGCGCCGCAAACGGTACCAACGGCTCCGATGAGAAAAATGAAGAGGAGCCGGCCCGTTTCCCGCCAGATCCTGCTCAGATTGGACTGGAGCAGGAGCAGCGGAATGGCGATGGGCACAGCATAGCCCCAGATGACATCATCAAAGAGCTGCGCATGCATGGGTATTATGTTCAGATTGACGAGGACGAGCGAAAAAATCAGGGCGATCACGGCGCCTGACAATTTGGAAGCCCATGCATACTTTTGTTCCAGATACACAGCGACAGCAACGGAAATGCAGGTAATGGCAAGCAGCATCCAGGTATTTTCCGGACTGATCAGTGAAGCCAATTCATTTTCCTCCCTTCAAAATACAAAACCGTTCCTGCTGCAGGCATCATTCCCGGCATCTGGCTCCAGCACACGGGAAGCCGGACAGCACCGGGCCATGGAGATTTCTCTGATCTATACAGATTGCCCCGTCCCCTCTCCGTGTAAAGACCGGGCACCTACCTGTCGGCATCCTTTATCTGACGGCAGCACGGGGACAGTGAGGATACGCAGGACTGTCATACCGGAATGATCTGCAGTTTCTTTATTTTCCATGCCATTATAGGAAACTATAGAAAGGAAAGCAAGGATGAAGTCAGGACGCCGCTGAAGATGCCGAATCGAAACCGTACAAAAGACGCACCTGGCCGGGTTTCCCGTTCCGACCGCCGACAGCGTGCAGATGCAAAAAGAGCCGTGCTCCCTCATGGTGTATGATTCGGTACGCCGAGGAATCACGGCTCTTTCGCCGCAGCAGCTGCGCCGTCAGGATGCGCGGCCCGAAGCTGCTTTCTGATGTTTATGCTCCAGGTTGGAGATGAAAAGACGTGCTGGCAATGACATGGATGGAATCTTCAAAACAGGTACCGGGACCCCTTATTTCCCGCAGTGCGCCTTCACGGCTTTCACGATCCTCTCCAGTCCTTTCTGTACCATCGCCTGTGGCATGGCAAGATTCAAACGGATATACCCTTTGGCATTGTCTACAAACAGGGCGTCGCCGCCTTCCAGGAGGACACCGGCCTTGTTGGCCATGAAATCAGGGATGTTCTCCACATCCCCCAGATAAGGGTTCATATCCACCCAGGCCAGATAGGTGGCTTCCGGAATCTTGAACACGATTTTCGGCAGTTCCCGGGCGAAGGTCTCCTTTACCAGCTGGAAATTGCCATCCAGATAGGTCCGCAGCTGATCCAGCCATTCTCCACCTTTTTCATAGGCTGCCGTATGGGCTGCAATGGACAGAGGGTTCAGGTTCATGGCATAGGTGTTGGTGGAGGCGATGTACAGCTTCCGCAGCTGGGGATCCCGGATAATGATTTCTGCAAACATCATGCCAGCCATGTTAAAGGCCTTAGAGGCGGACGTGCAGACAATCAGCTTGTCGTAATCCGGCATGATCTTGGCCATGGGGATGTGCTTCACACCCTGGCGCAGCAGATCGCAGTGGATTTCATCGCTGATGATCCACAGATTGTGCCGTTCCACGATATCCGCCACTTTCTTCAGTTCATCCTCCGTCCATACATGGCCGGTGGGATTCTGGGGGTTGCACCAGATCAGCAGTTTGGCAAAGGGATCGGATGCGTCCCGTTCCAGGGCATCGAAATCCAGATGCCAGTTCCCTTCTGCATCCCTAACCAACTTGTTGTGGATGGCGTGTTTGTGCTTATAGTCGATAGGATGCTGGAAGTACCCGTAAGCCGGCGTGTTCACGATGGCATATTCATGGTCGCTGAGCAACAAGTCCACCAGTTCGTACAACGCCGGGATGATTCCCAGGGAGAAGCAGATTTGCTCTTTGGGATAGGTCCAGCCGTACATTTTCTGGTTCCAGGCATTGTAAGCCTGATAAAATTCCGGTTCAAAGACCTGACTGTAGCCGATGATACGACGGTCGGCCCGGTCCTTGATGGCCTGGATAATATCCGGGCACATGGCAAATTCCATATCGGCCACCCACATGCGGACGAATTCATCATCCCGGAAGGGGAACTTCTTCTTTCCTTCAAAATCATTGAAAATATATCCCCGGAAACCGTCGGTGTTCAGTGCATTGGTGTGATAGCGGTCGACCATTTCATCAAAATCGTATTTCATGATTTCCACTCCTGTCTTTATTTTTTCAGGAACGGCCGCCTCCAGCCGTTCCTCTGTCCTGCTCCTACCTTACCAGAAATCAGTCTTCCTGACAAAAGGATGTAAGTTTCTCAAAAAGAGACTTTTATGTCAGAAAAGTTTCTTTTTAATGGAAAATCCCCGGACTTTTTCCCTCTTTTTTCTTCCAACTCTTATCGTACCGAAAGAAAGATGGAATTTTTGATTTACAGGAAACAAAAAAAGATTGCTGCCTGTGCATAAAACATACACGTACAGCAATCTTTTTTACCGATAATCACATTTTTCACATTGGGTCATGGGATGTTCCGTCTTATTTTCCTTGCTGAACTGTCCGGCCCAGCGGCAAATGGACTGGAGAATGGGCACTACGGAATGGCCCTTGTCCGTCAGGGAATATTCCACCCGGGGCGGAATTTCATCATAAGATCTGCGCTGGATCATACCGGAACCCAGCAATTCTTTCAGGGTCGCGGCCAGGACCGCATCGGTGATGTTGCTCATTTCCCGGCGAAGTTGATTGTAGCGCAGGGGTTCCTGTGCTGCCAGGACACAGAGGATCCTGGACTTCCACTTCCCGCCGAACACTTCCAGACCGTATTCCAGCGGACAGCGGATATCCGCGGCCATTTTCTTCTTGTACATGGACCGGCACCTCCTTTCACAGATCTAAGATTTCTCTTACAGTTCCTTCTTGTTGTCCCCGCCGGGAGTGGTGACGATTACCTTGTCCAGGGTAATGACCAGGGCCCCTTTGGCCGTAGCGGCCCCTTTAAACATGGTTTCCACGATTTTCTTGAAATTGTCCACTACAGGACCTTCCGTAATATGTTCCGCCGTCCCTTTCAGCTGATATCCTTCCAGGCTCTTGGGATCATAGACGGAAATGGCGATCTTGCCTCCGTTGGCCTTCAGGTTCTTTAAAGTGGTATCCAGGAACACGTCCCCCACCAGCAGCTTTCCTTCCGGAGTCACATCCTTGAAGGCAACGGGCACCACATTGGGCTGTCCATCGGCACAGGTAGCCAGATCCCACATACTGTTTTTCAGCAGATTCACAACATTTTCATTCAGCATTGTTTTTTCCTCCTTGCCTGTCGGCTTTGTTTTTCGACGCTTTTCATCATAAGCCAGCAGCTCGGGCGAAACAAGATATGAAGAAATTTATAAGTCACTGATAAATTTCATAGTATACCACCTATTAGGTAATGGATAGCATATTGTACAGCTTCAGGATCCGCACATCTTCCCGGGAAATTTTCAGGGACCTGAGGAATTCCTCATCTTCCTTGATCACCTGCTTGCTCAGCAGGATCTTGGTGGCAATGGGCATCATGGGCCGGGAAGAAAATCCGGTGAACAGCCCCCATTTGGTCGGGGAATCCAAATAAGAGGCCAGCACCTGGACACTGGCCTGCTCCATGGGAGTATCCTGATTTGTCAGGGTAATCCGGGTCAGGGCATCGAAATGCCTGATATAACCCCAATAGGTATTTTCACAGTTCTCATAATGAGCATATTCCTTGAAGTTCATATACATCATGATTTTATACCCATTCTCTTCGCTGGGAGCCAGTACATCGAAGACGCAGCGGATCAGCTGATTGGCCCGGCCGTCGAAGATATAGCCGTAGAAACGGGAAAGTCCCTTGAAGAAGGCGGGAGAAGCAGCACTGTCCCGGATGGGAGTCCGTTCCGGCGGGACATATAGCAGCTGTTCCACATGGATTTCAAGGGCCTGAGCCAGCTCGTACAGTGTCTCTATATCCATGGAAATTTCTCCTTTTTCATATTTGGAGACCGTGGATTTGCTTTTGCACACTTTGCGGGCAAGGCTCTCCAGTGTCATACCCCTGGCCTTGCGGAAAGTATTGAGTTTCTTACCGATTTCTTCAGAAACCGTCATGGGGATCCCTTCTTTCCTCGTTTCGTAAAAGTCAACAAATCAGCTCTCTGCCGCCCATTCTGTCTTTTCCTTCCCAGTTTAGCATAAATCAATCATAAAATTCCATTTTGGCGAAATTTTTTAGCTTATCCGTCCCGTTTCACGAAACTTTCCTGGCTTTGACCATCCGCTCCTGCATTTTTATAATGAATACAAGCATAAAAGATAAGGTTCAAAAATTTAGCGAAATTTTACAAAATTTATAGACAATTTGCTTCTCCAGACGCGCGGAGGAGAAGATGCCTTATCTGTCGCCGCACGAATCACCCTGACGCAATGCTGTTTTCAAAAGGAGTGCTGAAAATGTCGAATGATCTGCTGAAACCAAAAAATTATGGCGCGGCAGCCTTTTTCCCCATGGTCCTCTTCCTGATCCTGTACGTGGGGACCGGGATTTACTTCACCGCCATCGGAGCTCCCAAACCCTTCTCCTATATGCCCCGATATGTAGCCGTCCTGGCCGCCATCACAGTGGCCCTGCTCTGTTATAGCAGGGAAATCCCGATTGCCCGCAAGGTCGATGTCTACTGCAAGGGCGCCGGTGCCTCCGGCGTCATGCTCCTGGGGCTGATTGTCCTGATGGCAGGCGGTTTTGCATCGGCCGCTGATGTGATTGGCGGCAAAACCTCCATGGTCAATATGGGCATTTCTCTGCTGCCCCGGAATTTCATCATCCCGGGCATCTTCCTGGTGACAGCCTTCATTTCGACCTGCATCGGGACTTCCATGGGCACCCAGGTAGCCATGATTCCTGTCGCCATTTCCATCGCCCAGGGCGCGGGACTCAACGTGGGCATGGCCGGTGCGGCCACGATTGCCGGAGCCTATTTCGGCGACAACCTGTCCATCATCTCTGATACGACCATCTGCGCCACCAAAGGCGTCGGTGCCGATATGAAGGACAAATTCCGCATGAACTTCACTATCGCCCTGCCTGCTTCCATCCTGACGGTCATCATCTACTGGTTCCTGAGCCGCGGTGCAGATGCTGCCGGCATCCAGGGCAACCTGGAATACAGCCTGCCCAAAATCCTGCCGTATCTCGCTGTGCTGGTAACAGCCATTGCCGGCATGGATGTGGTGCTGGTCCTCCTGATAGGCATCGCCATGACCGGAATCATCGGAGTCCTTTTCGGCGGTGTTTCTTTCTTCAAGTGGACGATGGCCATCGGCGCCGGCATGGAAGATATGTTCTTCCTCGCTGTCTTCGCCATGCTCGTGTCCGGTCTGATCGAACTGATCCGCTACTACGGCGGCATCACCTGGCTTGTCGACACTCTGTCCGCACGCATCCACAGCCGGAAGACCTGTGAATACTTCATTTCCCTGATTTGCCTTGCCATCTCCGGCACCACTCTGAACAACACCGTCGCCATCATCATCACAGCGCCCATCGCCAAGGCCCTGGGACAGAAATACACCATCGCGCCCAAACGGCTGGCCAGCCTGATCGATATTTTCTCCTGTGCCATCCTGATGCTGGTCCCGCATGACAGCGGTTTCCTGCTGGTGCAGAAATACGGCGGTGTTACCTATCTTGATGTCGTTTCCAATGCCTGGTATCCGGTCCTGCTGATGCTTTTCACCTGCATCACCATCCAGTTCGGCCTGCTCCGCACACCTGAGGAAAAAGCGGCCGCTGCCCGGCAGAACGGTTAAGGAGGATTCTTTTATGGATATGCATGAATTCCTTGACAAATACCTTGCAGACCGCCGCCATACAAACTGCTCCAAATGGGATGGCCTGCAGGAAAAATTCGGCCGCTCCGATCTGCTTCCCCTCTGGATCGCTGATATGGAATTCCGTACCTGTGATGCCATCACGGAGGCTCTGAAGAAACGGGTCGAACAGGGCATCTTCGGATACAGTTTTGTACCGGATTCCTACTATACAGCCCTGGACCGCTGGATGACCACCCGCCACAACTGTCCCGTACCGCGGGAATGGGTCCGGTTCAGCACGGGCTGTGTGACCGGCATCGCATGGTCCATTGCCGCGTTCACCCAGCCGGGAGACGCCTGCATGATCCTGACACCGGTCTACTATCCGTTCCACAATGTAGTGACGAACAACAACCGCAAACTGGTCCAGGTTCCCCTCCACTACGAAAAAGGGTATGCCACCATGGATTACGAAGCCATTGAAAGAGCCATCGTGGAACAGGACGTGAAACTCTTCATCCAGTGCTCTCCCCAGAACCCCATGGGACGTGTCTGGAGCGAAGATGAACTGGCCCAGGTCCTGGAGATCTGCGCCAAACACGGGGTACTGACAGTCAGTGACGAAATCCATCAGGATATCCTGCCTGGAGACAAACCCTTTGTGCCGGCAGCCATGGTCAAAGGCGGCCGTTACCGTGACAGACTGATCATCCTGAATTCCGCCACCAAGACATTCAACCTGGCCACCCTGCTCCATTCCCACATTATCATCCCCAGTGCACAGCTCCGCAAACGCTATGACGCCTTTGCTGCCGGCATGAACCGTACCGAAGTCAGCCTTCTGGGTGCACTGGCAACCCAGACCGGTTACGAACAAGGTGCCGACTGGCTGGACGGTATGCTCAGCACGGTCCGTCACAACTACAAAATGCTGAAGACCACGCTGCAGGAGGCCCTCCCGGATGTGACCGTCTGCACGCTGGAAGGCACCTACCTCGTCATGGTGGACCTGCGCTCCTGTGTGCCGCCCGCAGCCATCCACACCTTTATCCAGGACCGCTGCCGTCTCGCTGTGGACTACGGAGAATGGTTCGGTGAAGGATATCAGGGATTTGTCCGTCTCAATCTTGCCACGGACCCGGCACTGATCAAAGAAGCTGCAAGCCGCATCATCCAGGCCCTGCAGGCCTGATGAACATACAATGACTGCAAACTCATTCAAGGAGGAATCATCCATGTTAAAAGAAATCAGTACTTCCAGGGCACCAGCCGCCATCGGCCCCTATTCCCAGGCCATCCAGGCTTCCGGGACAGCGGTCTATGTATCGGGCCAGCTCCCCATCGATGCCAAGACCGGAAAGGCACCGGCCACGATTGAAGAACAGACCCGTCAGTCTCTGGAAAATGTAAAGGCCATCCTGGAAGAAGCCCACTATACGCTCCGGGACGTAGTGCAGGCTACGGTCCTGCTGGCAGACATCAACGACTTTGGAGCCATGAACAAAATCTATGCGGAATACTTTAACGGAGTCTGCCCGGCCCGGGCGGCTTTCCAGGTGGCAGCCCTCCCCACAGGAGCAAAGGTGGAAATCGCTGTCACAGCTGTGAAATAACTGAAGCGGTGCCGGCATATTCCCATCGCATGCCGCACGGCAGAGTGCCGGAACCCCTGAAATGCGGTCAAAAAAACCTTTCAAAAAAATACCCTCCTTGCCGGACAAACCCGGAAGGGAGGGTATTTTGCTGTCCCTGTACATGCAGGAAACAGTGTGTCCTGATGTATCTGCAGAGGCCATCTCTGAAAAAGAATCGCCGAAAAGAAAGAAATGGGATTTTCTCTCTTTCCGGCAGTCCATCTGTCAGGATCCCTGTTTTATTTCACATAGACGATCGTCGCTCCGAAGCCGCCTTCATTCAGAGGCGCCATTTCGGTCCGGCTCACGTTGGGATGCTGGGAAAGGTATTCCAGGAGGCCTTTGCGCAGCATGCCCGTTCCCTTGCCATGGACGAGGCGGAAGCGGTCCATGCCGGCCAGCAGTGCATCATCGATGGCCTTGTCCACGTACGGGATCGCTTCGTCGACAGTCTTGCCGCGCACATCGATCTGGACGGACGTGGACTGGGCCTTGCTGACAAAGAGATCATGCTTCTGGCTGCCGCCGCGGGCGGGTATCGTACGATGGGTCTTCTGCGGCGGCACGGGCTGATCTTTTGTCAGGATGCAGTCCTTCATGGCGACGTTCATCTTCATGGCCCCTATGGCAACCGTGATGTCGCGCCCATTGATGGCCGTGATTTTGCCATTCTGGCCCAGCGTCTTTACGAAGACGCGTCTGCCCACGGCCGCATTGCCGCTCGTCAGGCCCTGGCCTTCCGGCACGGGACGGCCCGACAGGGAGAAGTTCTTGTTCAGTGCCTTGCGGGACATTTCCGCTAGTTTTTCGATGCGGGCGCTTTCCACAATGTTCTGGTTGGCCCGCAGTTCTTTCAGGATGGCCGTGCTTTCACGGCGGGCGTTCCGGTAGAGTTCGTCCGCCTCTTCGCGCGCCTTGCGCAGGATGGCTGTCCTGCTCGCTTCCAGCCGGTTCTTCTCGGCCCGCAGCTGATTGCGCAGGGTCTCCGTCTCAAGCCGCAGGGATTCAATTTCGTCCTTGCGGGACTCGTACTGGCGCCGTTCCCCTTCCAGGTTCTGGAGCACCCGTTCCATATTGCTGTGGCGCTCGCTGATATAGGTCTGGGCATGATCCAGGATTTCCTGCGGCAGACCGAGGCGCTGAGAAATATAGAAAGCATTGCTGCTGCCCGGCACACCCATCAGCAGACGGTAGGTCGGGCGCAGGGTCTCGGGGTTGAACTCCACGCTGGCGTTTTCCATGCCTTCATGTTCGTAGGCAAAAGTCTTAAGCTCGCTGTAGTGGGTCGTCACGATGGTCAGGACATGCCGGTCGTACAGATACTCGATCATGGACATGGCGAGAGCCGCGCCTTCGGTCGGATCGGTCCCGACACAGATTTCGTCGACGAGGACGAGGTCCCGGTCGCCTGCTGCGGACAGGATGGAAATCATGTTCTGCATATGGCCTGAGAAAGTGGACAGGCTCTGCTCGATGCTCTGCTCGTCGCCGATATCGGCATAGACACCGCGGAACACAGGCAGGACAGCCTCCTCAGCCGGGATGAAAAGTCCTGACTGAGCCATCAGAGCAAAGAGGCCCACCGTCTTTAAGGCAACGGTCTTGCCGCCCGTATTCGGGCCTGTGATCAGGAGTGTCGTGAAGGTATCCCCCAGAGTGATGTCAAGAGGTACCAGTTTCTCCTGGTCAAGCAACGGATGGCGCCCTTTCGTGATGCGCAGTTTCTGGCCCGTCACCATCATGGGACGGCGCGCATGGAGCCTGTGAGCGTAGGAGGCCTTGGCGGCGATCAAATCGATTTCAGCCGCCACATCCAGGGATTCCAGGATATTGCCGCTCTCGGAGCCGACGTGGCCCGTCAGGGCCCGCAGGATACGCTCCACCTCAGCCCGCTCTTCCAGCAGGTATTTCTTGATATCGTTGTTGAGGTTCACCACCGCCATCGGCTCGATAAAAAGTGTCGCTCCGCTGGAGGACTGGTCATGCACGATGCCCGGGAAATTGAGGCGGTATTCCTGCTTGATGGGGATGACATACCGGTCCTCCCGCATCGTTACGAGAGCATCCTGGAAATATTTCTGGTTATTGGGATCGTGGAGGAGATCCGTCAGTTTGTCTTTGACACGGTTTTTCGCCACCAGGATCCCTGTGCGCAGGCCCGACAGCTTGACCGATGCCGTATCCTTGATGTTCCCTTTTTCGTCAAGGACACTGGACAGCTGCTTGGCAAGGCGTGTGAAATCTGCCAGATCTTCCGCATAGGATGCGAGGACAGGAGCATTTTCCCGTTCTTCGAGAAGGAAGTCCTTCAAATCCTTCATGCCCGCAATGACCTCGTGGACGGCCTTGAATTCTTCCGGGTCGAGGACACTTCCCACCCGGGCCCGCTTAACGCAGGAAGAAATATCCGTGATGCCGCCCAGGGGGATCCGCTTGCCTTCATCAAAGATGCGCAGAGCCTCGGCAGTCTCTTCCTGCATCCGTTTGACGACTTCAAACTCAGAGGAACTCTGGAGTTCCAGGGCGAGCTTCTGCCCCAGGGTGGTCCCGGCCTCCCGGGCGAGCCGGCTCTTGACCTTGTCGAATTCCAATGTATTGACAGCAAATTTTGCCATATTACAAAACACCTCTGAAATAGTGGCCCCGTGTCGTATGGGGCCTGTTTTCCGTAACGGCTGTATCGCCCGCGAGGACACCCTTGTACAGGGCAGTCAGCGTCCCCACCTCTTCGGCGGTATAACCGCGTCCGTCGATGCGCAGGCTCGCCAGGCCCATTTTTCCCATATCTCTGGCATGGGCCAGCATGGACAGCGGATGGCCGTTCAGGATATGGGTGCGGCCGAACTGGTCCTGTTTGAGCGGGAACCGCTCCTTCTTGCGGTCTTCCAGATACGCCTGCTCCCGGCAGTTGAAGCTGCAGCGGCCGCTGTCGAGATGCCCCAGGAAACTGCCTGTGACACAGTATTCGGAGACCATCATCTCCAGCGCTCCTTCAGCGAGACACTCGACGGGCAGGGCGGATTTCTTCAGCAGTTCTCCCACCTGGGCAAGAGTCAGCTCCGGCGAAAGGGTCACGCCCGCAGCGCCGCAGTCCTGCCAGTACAGGATGCTCTGGCTGTTGAAAATATTGAGGCCGTAGTCGATATAGAGCGGGATCCCAGTTTCTGTGATCATTTCGATGAGACCATTGTTGGCAGCAAGGAAACCATCGGGCTGCAGTTTGCTCCAGCGCGTCAGGGCACTGCGGAAATACGGGAGCTGCCCTTCGCTGACGATGCGGCTCGTGGCGATGATGAATCTCTTTCCCCGCTCGCGGACCCAGCCGGCAATGGTCTCATAATCCTGATCCGTCAAAAGGGGCAGGCTGTAGCTGTCACCGCCGACGATGAGAGTATCGGCACCCGCTGCGAGAGCATTCTTTGCTTTTTCAAGCGTATCCACATGGACGGAAATGCTGCTGGAATGGCGCAGAGAATGGTTCACAGGCTGTTCGAGCCATTTACTGCTCCATTTTACGGGATGGCGGACAGGCCCGAAATCACGGAGACGCTCCGTCTCGAGAGCATCCACGGCCTTGCGGCGAGCTTCGTTCAGCTCGCTCACAGGCACCATGACACCCTCATCCAGATCCAGGATGAGCTGCCCCACACTGAATTCCGTCGTGCCCAGACGGTCCACCTGTTTGCGCACTGCCGTTTCGTCCAGTGCATGTTTGCGAGCTTTCTCAACGATGAAATCTGTCTTTCCTTCACCCGAATGGCCGTCACTGTCCACCGCCACGATGGAAAGGGGTGAACCCAGATGGGCCGTCACATAAAAATCGAGAGGGATGCGCTGCTTGTGATGCTCCCCGAAGAACTGAGCAGCATACTGCATAAGCCTGTTGTCATATGTCCGGAAGACGCGGTCATTCAGGCGGATGCCCTTCGGCACAGCGATCGTCACCTGTTCGCCCGCCCGGGCAGCCGCTGTTTCCCGGCCGTTTACAGTCATCTTTTCCACCGTCGTGCCGACACGGCCGCCGACACTGACCCAGAATTCCAGGCCATCGCCCAGATGCAGGTCTTTGTCGAGTTTGATCGTGCCGTAACGGAAATCACCGGAAAATGCGGTGACCCGCCCCAGCAGCACCCCGCGGTTGTTGGGCCGGCGGTCGCTCATCATAGTGCGTCCCGGCCGCCCGAGCATATAGGCCGTCGTAAAGTCGCGGTTAAAAATCTGTTCGATATGTTCCTTATCCTCTGCGGACACCGTATAATGGCCGGCAAAATAGCTGTCGATGGCGCGGCGGTAAATATCGGTCACGACGGCCACATACTCGGGCCGTTTCATGCGGCCTTCGATCTTGAAGGACCGCACCCCCGTCTCGATGAGCTGGGGCAGGATATCCAGCGTATTCATGTCCTTCGGGCTGAGCAGATAGTGGCCTGCATCGACATGGGCAAGCAGGTCCCTGCCTTCCCCGTTGACAAGCGTATAAGGCAGACGGCAGGGCTGGGCACAGCGTCCGCGGTTGCCGCTGCGTCCGCCGATGAGACTGCTCATCAGGCACTGGCCGGAATAGCAGACGCAGAGAGCGCCATGGGAAAAAGCTTCGATTTCTCCTGGCGTCGTCCTGCAGATCGTCTTCAAATCTTTGAGAGATGTTTCACGGGCTATGACGGAACGGGGCATACCCTGATGGTAAGCAAAGACAGCACCGGCCGAATTGGTGATGGTCATCTGCGTGCTCGCATGGAGTTCCAGCTCCGGCACGGCCCGGCGGCAGATGCGGATGATGCCCACATCCTGCACGATGATGCCATCGACACCGATATTGCTGAGTTCCGTCACGTATTCACCCAGCGCCGGCAGTTCATCGTCACGCACGAGGGTATTTACCGTCACATAGATCCGCACTTTGTGGATATGGACGAAATGGACGGCCCGCCGCAGTTCTTCGGGGCCGAAATTCTCCGCATACTGCCTTGCCCCAAAACTGGTGCCTCCGAGATACACGGCATCCGCGCCGGCATAGACGGCGGCTTCGAGAGCTTCCCAGGTCCCCGCCGGGGATAACAGTTCAACATCTTCCTTGCGCATGTTAACTCCTTGCTTTAACAGAGTCCGCCATTCCCAGAGGAAAAACAGGCGGCACAGTTGATTATTTAAGTGACCCTTCCCCGAGGATCTTTGCAATGGCATCGGCAAAACCGGGCGCTTCGCGTTCCACCCAGAACTGGGGATTGGTACGGATGACCCGCCGCGTATCTTCGATATGCAGGAACACGGGAGTCGAACCGTGGTAGGCGGCAAAGATCCCTGCAAGCTGCCGCTGGACAGCCTGGGTGTTCCGCCCCTTCCGGATATACAGATGCACGCCGCTCCCGGAGGCCCGCAGAGGATCGACCTTGTTTACGAAGATACGGGGGGTCTCTTCATCGAATTTCAGCATCCCCGCAACGGACACGATCTTATCCTCGCCGACAGCCGCACGGCTGACGGCATAGGATCTGGGGAAGGCAATGGCCTGGATGGACCCGCTCAGGTCCTCCAGCGTGAAGACCGCCATCTGGTCCCCCGCTTTTGTCGTCCGAAGGCGCAGGTCCGAAATGATACCGCCCACGATCACGCGCTCGCCGTCGCGGAAATTTTCTTCGCTGCAGCGGGCGATCTGGGTCATTCCCGACAGCGCCGCCCGGTACTCCTCCAGAGGGTGGCCCGTGACATAGAACCCGATCAGTTCCTTTTCAAGGCGCAGGATCTCACTCTTGGGGATCTCGGGCAGATCCGGCAGGGGCACACGTATCGCGCGCTGGGTCTCCTCCTCCCCAAAGAGGTCGATGGCTCCCATGAGCCGGTCCTTCTGGTCCGCCGCCGCCATGTCAAGGACCCGGTCCATCACGGCAAGCAGCTGGGAGCGTTTGACACCGAACGTATCCATGGACCCGCACTGGATGAGATTTTCGACGACACGTTTATTGACCTTTGTCAGATCCACGCGCTGGGCAAAATCATAGAAATCCTTGAACTTTCCCTTTTTGCGGCGTTCCGCCAGGATTGCCTCCACCGCCGCATCACCGACACTCTTGATGGCGCCCAGACCGAAGCGGATGGTGCCTCCATCCACAGAAAAGCCCGCTTCACTGGCATTGACATCGGGCGGCAGGACCTTGATGCCCATATCTTTGCAGATATTGATGTACCAGCTGACCTTTTCGGCCACGGTGATCACGCTGTTCAGGAAGGCTGCCATATATTCGACGGGGAAATTGGCCTTCAGGTACGCTGTCTGATAAGCCACAAGCGCATACGCCGCGGAATGGGACTTGTTGAATCCATAACCGGCAAAGTGCTGCAGCAGAGCAAAGATCTCTTCTGCCAGCGGTCTGGGGATCTGATGTTCCCGGGCCGCCCCGTCGATGAATTTCTGCTTCTGGCTGTCCAGGAGGGCAGCTTTCTTTTTCCCCATGGCACGGCGCAGGATATCTGCTTCGCCAAGGGAAAAACCCGCCAGGGCGGATACGATCTGCATGACCTGTTCCTGATAGAGGATGACGCCATACGTGTCGGCCACGATGGGTTCCATCAGGGGATGGAGGACTTTGGCGGTCCTTTTGCCATGGCGGCCGGCGATGAAATCTTCGGCCATGCCGCTGCCAAGGGGACCCGGCCGGTAAAGGGCGACAAGCGGGATAAGGTCCGCCATGCTCTCCGGCGCAAGCTGTTTCATCAGGCGTGTCATGCCGCTCGATTCCATCTGGAAGACCGCGGCCGTGTCGCCTTCGCAGAGCATCCTGCAGGTTTTTTTGTCAGCCAGGTTGATATGCCGGATATCCACATCGATGCCTTTGTTCTTCCGGATCATCTTGACGGCATCGTCGATGACAGTCAGCGTCCTGAGACCCAGGAGATCCATCTTCAGAAGACCCAGGGACTCGGAACAGTCCTTGTCGTACTGAGTACAGATGTATTCATGGTCATCATCGCTGCTCGATGTCATTTGCAGGGGCACATAGTCCGTCAGCTCGCCCGGTGTGATCACGACGCCGGCGGCATGGGTCGAAGTGTGGCGCGGCATCCCTTCCACACGCCCGGCAAATTCGAGGAGCTGCGCGATACTGGGATTTTCGTCCCGCATGGCTGCAAGTTCCCGGCTCGACTCCAGAGCTCCCTTCAGCGTCGTCCCGGGTGTATTGGGGATGAGCTTGTTTACCTGGTTGACGACGTTCAGTGGAATCTCCATGGCCCGCCCCACATCCTTGACGGCGGCCTTGGCAGCCAGCGTCCCGAAGGTGACGATCTGGGCCACATGTTTTTCACCGTACTTCCGGGCCAGATAATCCACGACCAGGTGGCGTTTTACGTAGTCGATATCCGTATCGATATCGGGCATGCTCACGCGCTCCGGATTGAGGAATCGTTCAAAGATCAGATTGTATTTGAGAGGATCGATATCGGTGATGCCCGTCAGATAGGCAACGATGCTGCCGGCCGCGCTCCCTCTCCCGGGACCCACGGGGATATCATGGGTCCGGCAGTAATTGATGAAGTCCCAGACGATGAGGAAGTACCCCGAATAGCCCATCTGTCTGATGATGCCCAGTTCGTACTCCATGCGTTTTGCCGCGGTCCCGTCGTCCGTTCCATAGCGGCTCGGAAAACCTTCCTCGCAGAGCTTACGCAGGTATCCGTCCATGGACGTCTCCCCTTCAGGAAGAGGGAATTCCGGAAGGAGCAGATGGCCGAATTCCAGTTCCACATTGCAGCGGCTGGCGATTTCCAGTGTATTGTCCAGAGCCTCGGCATCATCCGGGAAAATGGCTTCCATTTCTTTCCGGCTCTTGAGGTAATAGGAATCGTTATTGAAACGCATCCGGTCCGGATCGAGGTAGTGGGCCCCCGTCTGGATGCACAGCAGCATATCCTGGCCGGCCGCATCCTCCCGATGCACATAATGCAGATCGTTCGTCGCCACCAGCTTCACATGATGCTTCCGGGCCAGGTTATGGAGTTCTGCCGCCACAGTCCTTTCTTCCGGCAGGTCATGGTTCTGGATCTCCAGATAATAATGGTCGGGCCCGAAAATATCCAGATACTCCAGCATGACTTTTTCCGCCGTCTCCAGCTCTCCCCGCACGATGTGACGGGGCACTTCACCGGCTACGCAGGCGCTCAGGCAGATGAGTCCCTCATGATACTGCCGGAGCACGTCCTTGTCGATCCTCGGTTTGTAATAAAAACCGTCCACCTGACCAATGGAAACAAGTTTCATCAGGTTGGCATACCCTGTCATGTTCTCCGCCAGCAGGATCAGATGGTACAGTTTGTTCCGGGCATCGAGATTTTTGGTCCGCAGGGAACCTGAAGTGATGTAGACCTCACAGCCGATGATCGGTTTGATCCCGTTGTCTTTGCAGGCACGGTAGAACTCGACGACACCGTACATCACCCCGTGATCCGTGATGGCGAGAGCCGGCATCCCCTGCTCCCGGGCAAAGCGGACGAGTTCCGGGATGCGGCACGCCCCGTCGAGGAGGCTGTACTGCGTATGCGTATGTAAATGGACGAACTGATTGGACATGGGGTGACTCCTTACTGCCTTGCGGAAAGCCTGCATGCAGCCGCAAACGGGCCGCTGTATCATACTTTCCCATTATACTACAAACAGCACCTGTTTTTCTTGATTATGAAAAACAGGTGCTGCAGTGTTTACTGCTTTTCGGATGCAGTTCTCAGCCTTTCACAGCTTCCGCTGCCGGAGGCAGGTAGAGAAGCACATCCACTGAAATTTCAAATTCCGAATCGTCCAGGGCATAGGCCACACCGGACAGATAGTCCATCGCCCGGACTGCCTCGTCAGCGCCCAGGGTGGAATAATCGACCAGCAGGGCAGCGCCTTCAAGGAGCAGGCCGGCATATGCCGTGATGTCATGCAGGGAAGCCGGAGTCCTGAGGGCAAGCCGGAGAGCAGGCCGCGAAAGGACCCGCAGGGAACCGGAACCTTCTCCGCGTTCATTCTCATTGCTGTAAGAAACTCCCCTTTGCATGGGACCACCCTCCTTCACTACCCGGAAACAGGATCTTCTGCAATCAGCCTTCTACCCGGGCCGAACGCGCTCTCTGACGGGCCCGTTCCAGACGGGACAGGACTTTCTTTCTCATACGGATGCTCTTGGGCGTAACTTCCACCGTTTCATCTTCATTGATGTGTTCCAGAGCACCTTCCAGGGAGAAAGTCTGCGGCGGGATCAGCCGGACCGCATCATCGGAACCGGCGGCACGCATGTTGGAAACGTGTTTCTTCTTGCAGGGGTTGACGTCCATATCGTCTTCACGGCTGTTTTCGCCGACGATCTGACCTTCATAGACCTGTTCGCCCGGCACAACATACATGGTGCCTCGGGCCTGGCATTTATCGATGCCGTAAGCCGTCGTTTCACCGGCTTCAAAGGCCACCAGGGACCCTCTCGTACGGCCGGGGATATCGCCTTTGTAGGCGCCCCAGCCGGCAAAGACGTGGTTCATGATGCCGTTGCCTTTGGTATCGGTCAGGAACTGGTTCCTGAAGCCGATGAGGCCGCGGGCCGGAATGATGAATTCCATTCTCAGATAGCCGGCCATTTCCGTCATATTCTGCAGCTCCGCTTTGCGGATGCCCAGGCCTTCCATGACAGGACCCATGAAGTCCTGCGGCACGTCGATGGTCAGGGCTTCCATCGGTTCAAGGAGCTTGCCGTCTTTGTCGCGGCGCATGATGACGGTCGGTTTGCCGACCTGCAGTTCAAAGCCTTCTCTTCTCATGGCTTCGATCAGTACGGACAGATGGAGTTCACCACGGCCGGATACCTTGAAGGTATCGGCAGAATCCGTATCTTCGACCTTCATAGAAACGTTCGTTTCCACTTCTTTGTAGAGGCGTTCCCGGATATGGCGGCTCGTGATGAAATGGCCTTCCTGTCCGGCAAAAGGACTGTCATTGACGGAGAACGTCATGGACAGGGTCGGTTCATCGACTTTGATGCCGGCAAGCTGTTCCGGATTGTCCACGTCAGCGATGGTATCGCCGATTTCCGCATCCTGCAGTCCGATGAGGGCGATGATTTCCCCGGCCTGGGCTTCCTGGGTCTCCACCCGCTTCAGGCCTTCGTACGTATACAGACGGCCGATCTTTTCATTCGTGCGCTTGTCATCATGCATCAGGCAGATCATCTGGCCGTTGTGGATGGTGCCGCGGACGATACGGCCCACGACGATACGACCGACATAATCATCATAATCCAGCGTGTTGACGAGGAGCTGCAGCGGCGCATCCACATCGACATCCGGCGCCGGGATCGTATCCAGGATGGTGCGGAACAGCGGTTCCAGGTTGTCACTGTCATCATCCATGGACAGTTTGGCGACGCCCGTCTTGGCAGAGCAGTACACCACAGGGAAATCCAGCTGATCATCGCTTGCATTCAGCTCGATGAACAGATCCAGGACCTCATCGACGACTTCTTCCACTCTCTGATCCGGACGGTCGATCTTATTGATGACGACAATCGGTTTCAGATGATGTTCCAGTGCTTTGCGCAGCACATATTTCGTCTGGGGCATAGGGCCTTCATACGCATCGACGAGCAGCAGGACGCCGTCGACCATGTTCAGCACACGTTCCACTTCGCCGCCAAAATCTGCATGGCCCGGAGTATCCAGGATATTGATCTTGGTCCCCTTGTGCATGACGGAAGTATTCTTTGCCAGGATTGTGATCCCGCGTTCCCTTTCCTGATCATTGGAGTCCATGACCCTTTCCTGTACCTTTTCGTTGGCACGGAAGACATGGCTCTGTTTCAGCATGGCATCGACAAGGGTAGTCTTGCCATGGTCGACGTGGGCAATGATAGCAATGTTACGCAAATCGTTTCTAATCATAAAAGCCTTTCCCCTCTTGAGATAAATCAAGAGGATGCTTGTCAAAAGCATCCTCACTGTAACCAAAAATTTTTGACCACATTATTATATGCTATTCCTGTGATGCTGTCAATTGACACACTTTGAACAAAAATGCGGAAAGCTGTCAACAAGATGCCGTTCAGTACCCTTCATCTGCAGGAAATCCTCCCGCAGAAGGAATCTGACAGATAACAGGGAGAAGATGGGATCAGACGCAAATGGAAAACACCGGATATCACGGATGGATACCCGCCTGTGGATGGCCGCCGCGCTGAAATCCGATCAGCAGCGGCAGAACACCATACCTGTCAGACGGGTCTCGCTCCGCATTTTTCTCTATTTTTCCCGCTTCCCTTTTTCCTTGTTCAGATATTCTTGAACAGATCGTCGATGAACTTCTTCACTTTGCCGATCCGGACTTTAATATCCGGCACTTTCGAGACATCCTGCATCACGCGGTGCATGATCCTGGCTTTGTAGGTAAGGTAGACCTTTTCGAGGCCGCGCAGGGCATCCATGACTTCCTGGGCAGCCGGTTCCTTGAGAATGAACTGGGACGGCTCGATCCGCCATTCCGTCCCCTCGATGACGGCGGTATCGCCATAGTTGGGGATGTACGCAGCCGTGCCGAGTTCGGTCCGCAGCAGATCTGCAAAGGCACTGGCTGAATCGTATTCGCCGTGGACCACAAAAAAGGCCTTGGGTTTCCGCATCATGCCTTTATAGAGTTTCAGCATCTGATTCTTATCAGCATGGGCAGAAAAACCGGTCATATTATAAATTTTCGCACCGACAGAAATCTCTTCGCCCATGATCCTTACTTTCTTTGCGCCCTCGATCAGGCGGCGTCCCAGGCTGCCTTCGGCCTGATAGCCTGCGAAGATGACGGACGAATCCTTCCGCCAGAGATTATGCTTCAGATGGTGGAGGACACGGCCCGCGTCAGCCATGCCGCTGGCAGAGATGATGATCATCGGGCTCGGCATATCGTTGATGGCTCTGGATTCCTGGGTCGTTTCCGTATAATGGACGTTCTTCATATTGAAGAGCCGGCCGCCCTGCCTGTGGAAGATGGATTTTGCTTCTTCATCATACTCATCGGGATTGACCATGAGGACCTGCGTCGCCTTGATGGCCATGGGACTGTCGACCATGATGGGCACAGTGGGCAGCTGACCCGAGGACATGAGTTTCTGGAAATAGTAAAGCATGACCTGCGTACGTCCGACGGCAAAAGCCGGGATGATGACATTGCCGCCCCGGGCCAGAGCTTCCTTCATGATATCGAGGAGTTCTTTTTCCCGGTCCACGGTCTCATGGGTCCGGTTGCCATAGGTCGATTCGGTAATGATGAAATCAGCGCCGGTGATCTGGTGCGGATCATCCAGTATGGGCACATTGGGCTGCCCGATATCACCGGTAAAGATGAGCTTTGTTTTTTTGCCGTTCTCTTCGATCAGCAGATTGACGATGGCACTGCCCAGGATGTGGCCGGCTACGCGGAAGCGGACGGTCACTCCCGGAACGATTTCCACATTTTCATTGTAGTCGAAGCAGACGAACTGCTTCAGCGCAAGATAGGCGTCATCAGCGGTATAGATGGGCTTCATCTCCGCCCGGCCGGCACGGAGTCCCTTGCGCGTGGCGATTTCCGCATCCTGTTCCTGGATATGGCCGCAGTCAGGGAGCAGGATCTCGCACAGTTCCTTCGTTACGTGGGTACAGTAGATGGGGCCCTTGAAACCTTCCTTGACAAGTTTCGGCAAAAGACCGCTGTGGTCGACATGGGCATGGCTCAGGACAACCGCGTCGATTTCACCGGGATTGAAGGCGAACTCCCTGCGGTTGAGGTCCCGGATCAGTTTGGATCCCTGGAACATGCCGCAGTCCAGCAGGATTTTCTTTCCATTCACCTCCAGCATATGACAGGATCCTGTCACGATTTTATCAGCTCCGAGAAACCTGATTTTCATACGATCTGCCTCCCGACGTTAAAGTTTCTGAAAATTCCATTCTCATTATACCATATTCTTTGAGACTTTCCTTTTTCAGGGCAAAAAAAACACCCAATACAGTTCAGTTATGTTACAATAAAGAGCAGTCGGATGTGGGAAATACAGCAGCATGTGTGTATGAACAGCCCATGCGGCCGCCCTGTTCCGAAAGAAAGGATGAAACCCCATGAAAAATCGTTTGTTCCTGTCCCTCATGGTCGGGGCCCTGCTCTCTTTGCCAGTGTCGTGGAAAGCAGAAGCAGAAGAAGCTCCCTCCTGGAGAACTTATACAACCCGTGCCCGCGAGCAGGCCGCCGCAGAAGAACAGGCAAGGCAGGAAGCTGTAAAGAATGCTGAAGAGGCACGCCGGAAGGCAGCTGCCGAAGCAGCAGCCCAGCCCCTGTGGAGACGGTACGTCACGCATCATAAAGAAGCGGCACCGGGCGCAGCGGATGCAGCAGCAGAAGCAAAACCGGCCGCCCCGGCAGCACAAAAAACACAGCCGGCCGTTCCGGCGGCAGTCCCCGCGGAAAAACCCATGAGTGCCCTTGAAAAGTTCCGCGCCCGTGCCAATGCGGAAACGAAAGCCGCTCCGTCTGAGGCCAAAGCCAAAGAGCCGGCTGCACCAGCCGTTCCGGCGGCAGCCCCTGCGGAAAAACCCATGAGCGCCCTCGAAAAGTTCCGTGCCCGCACCAATGCGGAAACGAAAACCGCTCCGGCAGAGGCTAAAGCCAAAGAGCCGGCTGCACCAGCCGTTCCGGCGGCAGCCTCTGCGGAAAAAACCGTGAGCGCACTTGAAAAATTCCGTGCCCGTGCCAATGCAGGCGCAAATACCGCAGCAAAGCCGGCAGCCCCTGCACCTTCTGATTCACTCCAGTCCGAACCTTTGCCCGCCATTCCGGAAGAAGGCAAAGCCAGCTGGGAAATGGCGGCCTCCAATTCCCGCTACGAAGTCTATTTTGATTCGGCCTCCCTGGAATATGATGAAAAGACCGGCATCATCACGGTCTGGAACCGCTGGACCCGCCGCGGCGGGACTACGGATATCTATCTTTATTCCCGCTATGACGTGCGCCTCAGGACCTTCGAAGACATGTACCGCGCTGAATATGACCGGCGGCTCCGCAAAGTCGTTTCGGAAGGTGCTGTCAGAGACGGGGCCTGGATCGCCCTCTCCCCGCATACTCTCGGAATGGAACTGTGCACTTCCCTGAACACGTATCTGCTGAACCGCTGAAAAAACTCAGCCCCTGTCCGCAGTCATTTTAAAGATATCCGGTTTCTTTGCGCTTCTCTCAAAGGAGCTGTGAAAGGATGAGCAGTCATTTTTTCACAGCTCCTTTCTGATACTCACAGGCCGGGGCCTCTAACCCGGCCGAAAGGATAAATTTCCCGGTAATGGCAGGAGAGCCGCTCCGTACCCGGCCCACAGTACCACAGTATCAACGCATCACAGCTCTTTTTTATTCTTTTTTCTTATGATTAGCCACCTGTTTCCTTAAGATAAACCGGTGATGACGCTTTCCGTTTTCCCTATAATGAACTCATCATTAGAAAGGAGAATCCCACTATGCATCGGATTGTCAAAAAAACACTATGGATGATCGTGTTCTGCCTGATTGTGCTTCCTTTTACCGCCTGTGCCGGAAAGACTGTTCCACAGCAAACGGGCAAAGAGCCTGCCGTCCAGGAAAAAACCGCAGCAGCTCCGGCTGAGGCCCCTTCTGCAAAAAAGACAAAGACACACCTTCTGGGCGGCCTTTCGCCCGATGATGCCCTGGCCTATATGAAGAGGACGCCGGATCTTGTCATCGTCGAAGTAAATGCACCGGAATGGAAACTGAAAGAAGGCTTCAGCGGAGCCCTGTGGATCCCTTATACGGAAATGGCGGAGCGTTATGCCGAAATCCCGGAGGGCCGTCCCGTCCTCCTGCACTGCGGCGGAGGCATCGTCTCCAAAGACGCCTATAAGACCCTGCAGGAAAAACGGCCCGACATCCCGGAGCTCGGATATATTGCCGGAGCACCTCCCGTCCATGCATATAACGAGTGGAAGAAGGCCAGATAAATACGCGTACGCAGGAATGCAAAGGCCCTTTCTGCAGTGACCGGGAAGCAAAAAGCTGATGGCTCCTGGCAGGGACAGTCCTGGCCGGGCTTCCGCTGTCAGGAGCGGCCAGGCAGATACCGGAAGAAGAGACAGGGATCGAGGTCCATGTCTCTTTTTTACGGTTCCTTTAATGCCCGGGATGCATAGTCTTATATGAAAACTAACTATTTCACAATCCTGTGCATCTGTATTATGATTACACTAAAAAACAAGGAGAAGGATCATGCGAAAAAAAACAGCAGGGATTGCGGCCGCCTTGATTGCCGCCTGCGCCCTGGCCTTTGCCCTGGTACCCGGCCTTTCTTCGCAGAGAAACCAGGTGACCCGGAAGGCAAAGTCCCTCAGCGCCCATTATAATCTGACAAACGAAGCGGATGTTTCATATGTCCGTCAAATCATGACAAAGGACCCCTCCACCTCCCGTACCATCATGTGGCAGTCGGATTATGAAGAAAAAGATCCTGTCGTCGAATTCCGTCTCAAAGGCGAAAACGGGACCGCATCCGTTCCTGCCGAAACGACAGTTTTTACGGATGACAAAGTCACCCGCTATCTGCATGAAGCCCATTTGACAGAGCTGAAGCCCGGAGCGGATTATGAATACCGGGCAGGCTATGGGGAAAAACGGACCGACTGGTATCCTCTCCACACGCCGGACGGTCCTTCCTTTACGGCCCTTATCTTCCCGGACAGCCAGTCCGCTGACTACTCCGGCTGGGACCAGCTTGCGAAAAAAGCCTATGCCGACCATCCCGGGGCTGCCTTCTTCGTCAATATGGGCGACCTCGTCGATAACGGTGAGCAGGCTTCCCAGTGGGATGCCTGGTTCCACGCAACAGAACCGATGGCAGAACGGATCCCGTCCGCTCCCGTCATGGGCAACCACGAAACATATAATCTGGACTGGAAAGTCCGCAGGCCGGAAGCGTATATCCACTTCTTTTCCCTGCCCTCGGGTGACGCGGAGCACTACAGGAACGAGTTCTATTCCTATGACGTGGGAGACGTCCATTTTGTCGTCCTGAACACGCAGGATGAGGAACTGGCCCCATGGGAACCGAACCTTACGGAAGACGAGATTGCCTGGTTCCGCAGGGATATGGCTGCCACCCGAAAAAAATGGAAAGTCGTCATTATGCATAAAGACCCACTGCAGTACAGTTTTGCCAGCCGTCCCGAACCCCGGCCCGAAGGGTTTTCCGAAACCGGCCGGATCTGGATGCCGATTTTTGACGAATACGGCGTGGACCTCGTCCTTTCGGCCCACCTCCACACCTACCGTGACCGCGGCCATATCCGCGATTTTGTCCGCGACGCGGCAGGACCGCTCTATCTCCTGACGGGCATCGCCGGGGATGTGCAGTACAAGGGGCTCTGGAAGCGGCATGCCCTGGACGTCTATGAGGCACCGCAGCCGGAGGACCGCAATTACCTCGTCCTCGACGCCTCGGAAAACAAGCTGACCGTCACAGGATACACAAAGACGGGAGAAGAGATGCATACCTCCGTGCTGGAAAAATAGCAAAAAAAAACGGTGCTGTCCGCGGATTCCCTCTGCAGCCGGAATCCAAAAGCCGCACCGTCTGATGAACAGGGCTGTGAAAAGTACCGATATACTGGTATTTTTCACAACCCTGTTTTGCCTGCAGTGGGATGACGTTTACACCCGTCAAAGGGCGTTTCGCCGCATGGACCGCTATATCTTTCAGGATTTTTGTTACAATCAGGATAAGAATGATGCGCCCGGGATTCTGGCAGCCGCAAGTGTTTTTGGCGGTCAGAGCCCGCGTCAGGAAAGGAAGCGTTTCTATGCTGCAGGAAATCAGAGAACTGCTGCTTGATTTGTTTTATCCCTGCCAGTGCCCCGGCTGCAGCAGACCGGTGCCGGGCAGGGTCCTCCTGTGTCCTGAATGCCGTGCCAGGCTCCTTCAGCCCCGTGGCTTTGTCCCCCAGGGACCTTTGCAACTTGCGGTCTACCGGGTTTTCCTTTACGAAGGGGGCATCAAGTCGGCTCTCCACGGAGCCAAGTTCACAGGACGCGAAGACTATCTGCCCCGGCTGGCCCGGGAAATGTCGGCAGTACTCCAGGGCAGAACGGGAATGCCCTGGCAGGGGGAAGGCATCCTGCCCCCTGCAGTGATCCCGGTACCCACGGACCCCGGGCGGAGAAAAAAACGCGGGTATGATATCCCGGAAGAAATTTTCCGGCCCTGGGCAGAGAAAAATCAGCTGCCTTTTTTGCCCGTCCTGCGCCGCATCCGGCCCACACAGCCCCAATATGGTCTCACCCGGACAGAACGCCGGGAAAACCTGAAAGGCTGCTTTGCGCTGAAACAGGGAGCCGCTTTGCCGCAGCGGGCCATCCTGGCGGACGATATCTGCACTTCCGGGAGCACATTGCTGGAGGCTGCGAGAGTACTGAAGAGAGGCGGTGTTTCCCGGGTATACGGACTGGTGCTTGCTGCAGTGGAATAGCGGGGAAGAGGCAGGGGATGGAAAGCACATTTCGGCGGAAAACCTGGAAACTATGCCTGTATGGTTTTTCCGGACATATGAAAAAACCTCTTTACCGGATGCAGTCCAGTAAAGAGGATATATCACTTGCGTACGACAAAGCAGAGTATGCCGCAGATGTTATTCAAAAAAAGCCTGTTTCAGACGTTCGGCCAGAAGGGAATACCGTTTCTGTGTCCTGTCATTGCCGACGGCCATCTGCATGGCCTTGAGGCTCCCTGCCAGATAGACTTGTTTGCGGGCTCGCGTGACTGCTGTATAAAAGAGATTCCGCTGCAGCAGGATATAGTGGCTCGGCACGAGGGGCATGATGACAACGGCATACTCGCTGCCCTGAGCTTTATGGACACTCATGGCATAGGCCAGGCGCAGGTCCTCCACCTCAGCGCCATCGTACCCCACGTGGGGATCTTCGGGCCGGTCCGGGAAAGAAACGAGGACATATTTTCCCTGGATCCGCTCAATGGTGCCAAGATCTCCGTTGAACACGTTCTTTTCATAGTTATTCCGGATCTGCATGACCTTGTCGCCTTCACGGAAGGACAGAAGTCCCAGCGTCAGTTCAGGCTTGTCCGGGGCCGGCGGATTGACCCGTCCCTGGAGCAGGCGGTTCAGGTTCTCCACACCGCAGACATTCTTATGCATGGGTGTCAGCACCTGGACATTTTCCCATGACTGGGTGCGCACCAGTTTTTCATACAGGTCCACGATATAACGCATCGTTTCTTCTTCTGACGCAAAAGGAGTGAAGACAAAATCCTTCTCGCCTTTCCATTCCGGCATCAGGCCCTGGTTGATGCGGTGCGCATTCCGGACAATCGGACTCAGCTGGGCCTGGCGGAAGACGTTTTCCAGACGGACGATGGGCATCGTCCCGCTGCGGATGATATCCTTCAGGACGGATCCCGGCCCCACTGACGGCAGCTGGTTGATGTCCCCGACAAGGATGAGCCTGCAGCCGATGGGCAAAGCCCTGAGCAGGTTGTACATGAGCACGATGTCCATCATGGACGCTTCGTCCACGATGACTGCATCCGCATCGACAGGATTGTCCTCGTTGCGTCCCCACAGCGGCTCCCCATCATCGCTTCCGGGTGTGTATTCCAAAAGGCGGTGCACGGTCAGAGCCGGTTCTCCTGCCGATTCAGAGAGACGTTTGGCTGCCCGCCCCGTCGGGGCTGCCAGCTGGATATGGCAGCCTGCCTTCCGCAGGACGGACAGAATGCCCTTGACGACGGTCGTCTTGCCCGTGCCGGGGCCGCCCGTCAGGACAAAGACACCATGGGACACGGAAGCTCGGATGGCTTCGATCTGTTCCGGTGCGAGCCGGATGTCCGCATCGGCTTCCCACTGCCTGATGATTGCTTCATAGTCCACTTTCCAGAGGCTGTTCACCTTGTCTCTGAGGAGCAGGAGGCGTTTGGCGACACCTGCTTCCGCCCGATACAGATATTCAGCGTACACACAGGTCCGTCCGCCTCCCAGATCCTCTGTCCGCAGGATATCCTGTGAAAGGAGTTTCGCATAGACCGTGCGCACTTCTTCCGCTGCCAGCTGGAGTGTCCGTGCAGTCTTTTCGATCAGCCATGTGTCGGGAACACAGGTGTGTCCCTCATTGGCGCTGTTCATCAGTACGTAGCGGATCCCTGCCCGGATCCGGTCCTCGCTGCCGGCCTCGAAGCCAAGGCTGCGGGCCATGCGGTCCGCGGTCACGAATCCGATCCCGTCCACATCTTCTGCCAGACAGTAGGGATTGTTCGTGATGCGCGTGATGGCCGTACCTCCGTAGAGGCTCTGGATGCGCGGCGCAAAATTACCGCTGATCCCGTGCTGCTCGAGGAACAGGATCAGTTTCCGCGATTCCCGCAGCTCTCCGTAGGATTCCATGATTGCGCGGGCCTTTTTCTTTCCGATACCGGAGACTTCCTGCAGCCGCTCCGGATGGTTTTCCAGGACATCGAGCGCAGCCTCTCCGAAACAGTCCACGATCCGCTGGGCCAGACTCGGACCGATGCCCTTCACCGCCCCGCTGCCGAGCATCCTGACCAGGGCGTCCCGGCCGGACGGTTTGCGGGCTTCCCAGCTCTTGACCTGGAACTGTCTGCCGAAGCGGGGATGCGTCGTCCAGGCACCCGTGAGGGATACCTGTTCTCCCGCATAAGGCGCCTTGCCCCTGTAGACACAGGTCACGACCCCGAGTTCCTTGTTCACAGCCCGGAAAACACTGAACGTACCTTCACCGGTCTGGAAAACGATATTCTTGATGGTCACTTCCAATGTTTCTAAATCCGCCATAACTCACCTCATATATGGTTTCCATTATAACATACTTTGCCAATTTATTTTGACATTGCCGGCAGCGATAGTTTATAATTAAATAGTTACGGGAACGGATTTGCCCGGTGCCGGGCCGTCCGCATCTCTCAAGAAAAATCCACTACCAGGGTAAGGATGTGCTGCCTCGTGATAGGACAAGGGACACAGGTCGCAATGGATATGTACCGCTGCGACGAAGAAATCATCTGCGACAGAACGAAAATTGAAAACATACTGAAAGATACGATGACTCATTTCGCCATGAAAGAAGATGCTCTTTATCTGAATGACAAAGAAGATGAAGAGGATTTCACTTTCATCCTTCTTTATGACGGCGGTCATATCTTCCTGCATGTTTTCCCGGATTACGGTTACGCCGCCGCGGATGTCTTCAGCCAGAAGGAAGAGTCCAGCCCGGAAGAAGTGGCTATTTACATCCGCAAGAAATTCAGCCCTGACCAGTCCAAGCTGACAGTGCTGCAGCGTGGGGATTTCGGTTCCATAGCCGACATGAAGCCGCGCCGCAAAAAGATGGTAAAACCCATCCGCCGTGCCAAGAATGCCGGTGCGACACTGAAGAAACTGATGCTGAAATCGACAAATCCAAACGACTGACATCCACGGAGAGAGGCTGTAACAGGCCTCTTCTTTTTACAGAAACAGGTAGGTCTATGAACTATTTACTTTGGGATATCGACGGGACGCTGATGCTGACCAATTTTGCCGGCGTTGCCGCCATGAAAGAAACTATCCGGCAGCTGTTCGGCGTATCTGATTTCAGCTTTACCTATGGCATGAGCGGACGGACGGACAAATACATCACCCGCAGAGCCATTGAAATGGTAAAAGGTTCCTGTTCCCAGGCGGACATCGACAGCTTCATCGCCTGCTATGCATCGCTTTTGCCGGCATCCCTTGCGGCAAAACACGGGCATCTCCTGCCCCATGTGAAAACGTGCCTGGAATGGGCAGCCCAGTCGCCGGACTGCTGCTGCCTGCTCCTGACGGGCAACTGCGAAGCTGCCGCCCATTCCAAAGTCGCTCATTTCGGTCTGGAAAAATATTTCGATTTTACTCTGAGTGCCTTCGGCGACCTGAGTGAACAGCGTTCGGATCTTTCCCGACTCCTCTGGCAGAAAATCCAGAAGGCGGACCCCTCGGCCAGGCCGGACGATCTCCTCATCATCGGCGACACGCCCCACGACGCAGAATGTGCAGCCGCCATCGGAGTCCGCTGTCTCCTCGTCAGGAACGGATCGATCTATAAAGAAGAAGATCTGACGAAATGCCATCCCTGGAAGCTTATCGAGGAGCTTCCTTCCCGGCCGGAAGAGTGCCAGGCCTTGTTTGTACGCTGACTGCGTAAGAAAGTAGGAACATGCAATGCTGAAAATCAAGCTGATGTGGACAAGTCTCGCGCTTGCCCTCTGCACAGTCCATGCTGCTCTGGCCTTCAATCAGGCCGATGTGGACAGGCTCCTTGCCGACAGATCCTGTCCGGGCGGGGATCTCAAAGGTGCCATCCTGCGGAACGAAGACCTGACGGAAGCCAATCTCGACGGGGCAGATCTGTCCTATGCCAATCTGAACGGTGCAGTCCTCGAAAAAGCATCCCTCAAAGGTGCCAACCTGAAAAAGGCCAATCTGCGCAAAGCCTACCTTGTCCGTGCCAACCTGGATAACGCCAATCTGGAAAACGCCAATCTTTCCTATGCCATCCTGAACCGGTCCAGCCTGATCGGGATCCATGGATACCGCTCCAATTTTTCCCACGCGTTCCTGACTTTTGCCAACCTGTATACGGCGGACCTGCGGGAAAGCAACTTCGACTACGCCAATACATCCATGGCCAATTTCTATTCGGCCAACCTGGCCCGAAGCTGGTTCTTTACAACAGAGATGCGCAGTGCAAATTTCACTTCGGCCAATCTCTATGATGCCCGGATGCGCAGTGCCAAACTCACAGGCGCTACGCTGCGCAATGCCAATCTGACGAGTGCCACTCTGGAAGCAGCGGATCTCAGCAAGGCAGAAATGACGAATGCAAATCTTGACGACGCGAACCTGGACGGCGCCAATCTGGAGGACGCTCAGTTCACGTCATCTGAAATGGCAAGAGCCTATAAAAAATAAATGTCGGGATGCCGGACCGCCGAATCCTGACATCATAAAAACAGGACCGCAGGGAACAGATCAGTTCTCTGCGGTCCTGTTTATAATATGGAAAAACGTATCCTGCTGCCGGGTTCAGTGAACGACCGCAGTGATGGCAAATGCCGCGGCGATGCCGGCAAGGGACATAACGACATTCTGGCCCACACACAGGGTCTTCATAGTCGTCTTGATATCATATCCCATGAATTCGCTGAACACCCAGGTAAAACTGTTATTGACATGGGATCCCAGCGAAGCGCCTGCGCTGATGGAGAGGAAAGCCTCCAGCGGTGTCATCAGGCCGGCCTCACACATGGGAACTGCCAGTCCGGCTGCCAGGATTTCAGCGACCGAGCCGGAGCCCTGGGCGAACTTGGAAAAACCTGTGATCAGGAATGGGATCAGAAGTACGGGGATGGGCAGAGCCACCAGTGCATCCGCAAAGGCATTTCCGACGCCCGTCAGTTTGACGATATTGGACAGGGCGCCGCCCGCTGCGGTAATGAAAACGATGGTTCCGGAAGTCTTCAGGGCGGAAGTCATGGGCACATACCGGATCTTTTTGGGGAGGAATCTGGCCAGGCAGAGCACGGAGCAGACAATGCCCAGCGCCAGGGCGATATTCTTGTCTCCCAGGAATTTAAGTACCATCAGGGCCATGCTCTTTTTAGGAAGGAACTGTCCGCCAATGGATCCCAGGAGGATCAGGACGATCGGCACCAGGATCGGGATCATGGAAGATATAAAGGAAGGCATCTCTGATTCGGGCACATCTTTCTCATCGGTGATTGCCTGTTCATCTGCCGGCAGTTCTGTATACCAGCTGTCCGGTTTCTTCAGCAGATAAAATTCCGTGAAAGCCCATACGGCCAGCGTGACGACAGCCGCGCAGACAAGGCCGTAGGCAATGGAGATCCCCACATCCAGTCCCAGGATGGCCACGACAGCAAGCGGTGCCGGCGTGGGTGCCACGAAAGCATTCGTGGACAGGAGCGAACAGGCTGTGGCCGTCCCCAGAGCGCAGGCATTTTTTCCACTTTTCTTTCCCACGTTCTTGATGATCGGGGAAAGCAGCACCATGGCCACATCGCTGAATACGGGGATGGCCACGACGAATCCGGTGATCGAAAGGGCCGCTGTCGCGTTCTTATTGCCCGTGAAACGCAGGAGCGTCATTGCGATTTTCTGGCATGCGTTGGATTTTTCCAGATATTCTCCCAGAATCGTGCCAAAGATGACAAGGAGCCCGATGCTTTTGCAGGTACCGCCAAAACCACCCACCAGTCCATCAATGGTGCCTTTAGTTCCCAGCCCGCTCGCCAGGCCGATAAAAAGCCCTGCGATCAGCATGCAGATAAAGGGTCCGAATTTTGTCTTGATCATGAGGGCAAACATGATCACAAGCCCGATGATAAACATGATAATATTCATTTGAGTGCATCTCCTGTTCGTTAGAACCCGGCAGGCGTCATACTGCCGTCATTTCTTTTTCCGGTCATAGAGCCAGAGCGCACCTTCATCCGCGCCATGGACACATTCCTGATAAGCAGCCAGCATGCCGGGAGCCGGATGGACGGGCGGCTTGACTTCCTTCAGACGGCGTGCGATTTCTTCGTCCGATACTTCGAGCTGCAGCAGTTTCTGATCGAGGTCGATCGTGATCATATCCCCGTCTTTGACAGCGGCGATCGGACCGCCCTCATAGGCTTCGGGGCAGATATGGCCCACACAGGGACCTCTGGAAGCGCCGGAAAAACGGCCGTCCGTGATCATGGCGACGGATTTGTGGAGACCCATGCCGACGAGTGTAGCCGCCGGGATGGACATTTCACGCATTCCCGGACCGCCCTTGGGTCCTTCGTAACGGATGACGAGGACGCATCCCGGTTTGATTTTATTGGCCATAAAGGACTGCATCAGATCCTCTTCGCTTTCAAAGACGACAGCCGGTCCTCTGTGATGGAACATTTCCGGATCCACACCGCTTTTTTTGACCACCGCACCCCGGGGTGCCAGGTTGCCATAGAGAATGGTGAAGCATCCATCCGGATACAGCGGATCCTCCTCCGTGTGGATGACCTCATGATCGACCGCTCCCTGGAAGGTATCCAGCATAGCGCGCAGCGTGCCGCCGAAAGCCATGGGGACATCCAGATGGAGATGGTCCCTGATGGCCTGCAGAGAAGCCCTTACACCGCCGGCCTGATAATAATCCCACAGATTGTACTGGCTGGAAGGCTTCATCTTGGCAATGACGGGTACGCTCTCCTGGATGGCGTCAAAATCTTTCAGTGTCAGATCGATACCGGCGCATTTGGCAATCGCCATGACATGCATGACAAAATTGGTCGAACCGCCCGTTGCAGAGACATGGCGGATGCCATTCTCAAATGATTCCCGCGTCATGAAGGTCCGGGCCGTCACATGGTCCCTGACGAGCCCCACGATCTTTTCGCCCACATCCCGTGCCTGCTTGACTTTATCCGAAGAGCAGTACAGCATGGCCGTGGAATCAGGAGGACACAGGCCGAGCACTTCGGCAAAGACACCCATGGTGTTGGCCGTTCCGTACATGGAACAAGTCCCGCAGGAATAGCAGACATGATCCTCATAATCGCGGAACTGCTCTTTCGTGATCCGGCCGGCCCGGACCGATCCGATGGATTCCTTGAGGTCGCAGGTGACCATGTCGGGCTTGCGGCCGGGGATCTGGTACGGCACCATGGAGCCCGCCGTCAGGACTACTGCTGGAAGGTCCAGTGCAGCCGCGCACATCAGCATGCCCGGTACGATCTTATCGCAGGAGCAGAGGAAGACCAGCCCGTCAAAATGGTGAGCCCGCGCCATGGCTTCTGCCGATGCGGCGATCATATCGCGCTGAGGCAGGACATACTGCATGCCGATCATCTGGGACATGCCGTCGCAGGGCGCCGGCACACCGAATTCGGCCGGCGTGCCGCCGGCGGCCCAGATGCCTTCCTTCACATACTGGGCAAGCTCCCGGAACGGTTTATGTCCCGGATTCACATCGTTCCAGGAATTGACGATCCCGATGAGCGGCTTGTCGATATCTTCTCTCCGATATCCCACAGAAGCCATCAGGCCCTGATAATACGCATCCGTAATCTTGTCATAACGTCCCATTCTGATCTCTCCTTAACAGTTTCCAACTTCTTTTTCATGTTTCCGCAGTACAGCGGGATCCTTCTTATGGTACCCATGGCGTCTGGCCACACAGAACAGTTCCGTTCCGCCCAGTTTCTCCGCGGCCGTCCGTTCTCCCTCGGCGACGCGGATCACGAGATCCAGCAGTTTTTCTCCTTCTGCTGCGACCGGAGTCCCCTTACTGATGATGCCGGAGGCATCAAAGTCAAAGCATTCTGTCATGCTGGCGTACGTCTTGTAATTGCCCGTGATCTTGATGACAGGGACAAGGGGATGGCCCGTCGCATGGCCTCTTCCGGTCGTAAATGCGATCAGCTGGCTCCCGCAGCCGATTTCGCCCGTCACGACTTCCCCATCCTGGCTTTCATAATCCATCAGGAACAGTCCGTGCTGGTCCCTGCGGGGCGGTACCGCATAGGGAAGCACATCCTGTATGGGACGCGTCCCGCCCTTATGCACACCGCCCAGCGCTTTTTCGACGACACTGCTGACGCCGCCGGCAAAATTGCCCCTGCTGATCAGATGGTTCCGGTTGGCCGGCAGGCTGAAATCGAGGCCGCCGCGCAGCACATCTTCGATTTCATATACGGCATCATAGATTTTCTGTGCCACCTCAGCGTTCACGGCTCTTTTGGCTAAAAACTTCTCCGTCCCCAGCAGTTCATTCAGTTCACTTAAAATGGCGCTCCCGCCCGCATCGATCAGACGGTCGACCATTTCTCCCACGGCAGGATTGGAAGCCAGTCCGCTCGTCGCGTCCGTGCCCCCGCATTTCGTCCCTACCATCAGTTTGCTCACGGGACAGGGCACCCGCTGCATTTTAGCCAGCTCCGCCGCGAACTGCCTGCCGACGGTGACTGCTTTTTCAACTGTCCGGGTCGGGCCGCCCTCTTCCTGAATCACGAATTTCGCGACAGGTTTGCCCGTTGCCCTGACGGCCTGGTACAGCTCTTCCGGATCGAAACGTTCACAGCCCAGACCGACTACGATGACAGCACCCGCATTGGGGTGGCAGCCCATCGCCTTCAGCGTCCGCGCCGTCAGTTCCAGATCCAGTCCCACCTGAGAACAGCCTACACAGTGCGTCATGGGCACAGCACCCGGGATTTGGGCAGCGATCTTCTGTACCGTCGTGTTGGCACAGAATACGGAAGGGATGATGACAAGATAATTCCGCGTCCCCACCGTTCCATCCGGTCTCTGATATCCCATAAAAGTACGTTCCATACTGCCGATTTCTCCTCTCTGTCAGATTTTTCCGCGGTCACAGCCCATATTGTGCATATGGATCCACGTCCCTTTGGGCGCATCACTGAGCATATAGCCGATTTCCTCACCGTACTTGATGACGGGATCTCCCTTTTTCAGATCCACGATGGAAACCTTATGACCGAACTCGATGTCCTCCCGCAGCGTGATTGTTTCTCCTTCCGGAGTCTGCACGGTATCACCCCGGTAAGCATCCTCCAGCAGACAGGCGACAGAATCCTTTGGGTTGATCCGAAGACTTCTCCTCAGCACTTTTCCGTTCCTCCCTTCTCCACATCCGGCGTCAGCACGTCGAAAGGTGTCAAGGTCTTTAGACACATAGAACTGAGACACCTTTTTATCCTACCGATTCTTGGTATTTTTCATTCGGGGTTAAATAATCAATGCTC
>OMYF01000043.1 GCA_900315205.1 uncultured Acidaminococcus sp. | reverse complement strand
CCTGATGCCGCGCCTCCTGTCAATTTCTTTCCTGATGTGGTATACTGGAGCATGCAATGAGTGTTCCCAGCGATGTAAATCCAATTGCTGGGGATGCTCTTTTTTATTTTGATCCAGGGAGTGAGTCGATTGCCTCAGACAAAGAAGGAAGAAATTTTGTTTACCTGTATGATGGCCTTTGGGATGGTCTTCGGGATGGCTTCGTACAATGCCGTGTTCCGCCTGGGCTGGGAGGGCCCCTGGCTGGCAGCAGCCGTGCCCAATATGGTGCGGGAATACTGGCTGGCTCTGCCGGTCGCGTATTTCATCGGCAGTCCGCTGGCGCTCCGGCTGACCCGGAAATACTGGCCGAAACACCTGCAGCAGCGCTGTTTCCCGCTTGGCATGGGGATTGCCACGCCGCTTTTGATGGTGCCCCTCATGACGACCCTGATCCATGGGCTCTTTATGCATACCCTGGCACCGCAGGTCCTGATGCGGGCTTATGCCCGGAATTATCTGTTTGCCTGGCCGCTGCAGCTGTTTATCGTGGGACCTGCGGTCCGGTTCCTCTTCGGGAGACTGGTGGCGGCAAGGCGGACATGCTGAGATCTGCCCCGTGTTTTTCCGATCCCTGGCCTGCCGGTAAAAAGGCACTTGCATAAAAATTAATGATAATGTATAATCATTGCAATGCAGATGAGCAAGTCCTGCATATGGCCAATGGGGAGGAATTTTTATGAAAAAAATGAAGATGCTTACGGGAATACTGGCCGGACTGATGCTTTGTGTGGCAGCTGCCGGATGCGGCGGAAACAGCGGAAGCGGCAGTGGCAGCGGAAGCAGCCAGAAGACTGCTGAGAAAAAAGAACTGGTCGTGGGTACGAACCCTTCTTTCGCTCCGTTTGAATTTACGGATCAGAAAGACGGCAAGATCCAGGGCTTCGATATCGATCTGATCAATGCACTGGCCAAGAAAGCCGGCTATACCACGGTCAATATCAAGAGCATCGCTTTTGACGGACTGATCCCGTCCCTGGAAGCCGGGAACATCGATGTTTCCATTACAGGGATGAGCATTACGGATGAACGGAAGAAAAAAGTGAATTTCACGGATCCCTATTATGAATCCGGCCTGATGGCAGTGGTCAAAAAGGATAATACCGCCATTAACGGCCTGGATGACCTGAAGGGCAAGACCATTGCGGTCCAGCTGGGTACGACCGGTGCCAAATATGCGGAAAGCATCGAAGGGGCCAAAGTAAAGACCTTCGATTCTTCTGACCTGGCCTGCCTGGAACTGAAAAACGGCGGTGCTGATGCGGTCATCAGCGATCTGCCGGTGCTCCAGTATTTCCTCAAAAAGGGCGGCAGCGCCTATGCCAAGAGCGTGGGAACCCCCAAAAAGGGAGATTTCTACGGAATCGCCACGGCCAAGAAGAACAAGGAACTGTGTGATAAGCTGAACAAAGCCCTGGCAGAGATGAAAAAAGACGGAGAGTATCAGAAGATTTACGACAAGTGGTTCAAAGCAGAATAAAAAAGAGCTGTGGATGGCTGCCGGCATGATCCGGCAGAAATCCACAGCTTTTTGCTGCAGCAGGGTCCGGCTGAGCGGCAGCGGGGCGGCGTGAAACATATTATTTCACGCCGCCCCGCTGCTTTTTGTCATGGCAGGAAACGGATCCATACGGGAGCAGCATCTCTTTCCCGGAAGCGGCAGCCGCCCTGCAGCCGCAAAGGCCGCAGCGCAAAGCGGGACGCTCCGGAGTCCAGCGTTTTTGTGCCGGACCGGTATGGACACGTTCCCGGTGCTCACTCTTTTTCTCCCTGGCCGAATTCCTGCTTCAGGAGTTCCAGGAAATAGCGTTCCGCCTTGTTCAGATAGCCGTCCTTCCGGTAGAACGCATTGATCTTCCATTGTACGGGGCTCCGGGAGTAGTGATAGCAGTACTCTTCCGCAGCGGGGCCGAGAATCTTTTTTGCCCGTCGGGGGATCAGGGTATAGCCGAGGCCGCAGGCAGCCAGCTGGGCTGCGGAGGAACTGCTTTCCACGGACAGCAGCAGATGCGGTATCAGGCCGCTGCGGCGGAAGATCTCTTCCGCTTTTTCATGGATGGAGTGACGTTTCTTGATGCCGATGAAGGGCAGCTGGATGATCTTTGCCAGATCCACGAGCCGCGCTTTTTTATCGAGGAACATATCGTCACGGAATGCATTTTTTGCAGCCACGAGCACAATGGATTCGATATAGATCAGTTCGGATGTAAAATCGGGCGATATCTCCCTGTCGTCTTTGTCCCAGGGACAGATGACAAAGTCGACCCGGTTGTTTTCAAGGAGTTCCAGCAGCTCCTCCGAACCGGCTTCCTGGATGCTGAATTCGGAATCCGGATATTTGGCCCGGAACTTGTTGATGACGGGCGGCAGCATATAGCCAGCCCGTTCGGAAGGGATCCCCAGACGGATCTGGGCGCCCTGTCCATCTTTCAGGTCGGTCAGACGGTTCTTCAGTTCTCTCTCTTCCTGCAGGATGTGACGGGCTGTTTTGACGTACAGACGGCCGGCTTCGGTCAGCACAAGGGGCTGGCGGGAACGGTCGAAAAGTTTGACACCCATTTCTTTTTCGATCTGTCCCAGTGCATAGCTCAGAGAGGGCTGGGAGATGAAGAGCTGCCTGGCAGCCTGGGTGATGCTGCTGCAGTCCGCAACAGCGACGACGTACCGTAATTCTCGAAAATCCATGGCATCCTCCTGCTCCCCGGACTATTCTGCCCAGTCCCCGCCGGCAAAGACCGGCACCTTCGTCCCGTCTTTCCGGATCCCCGTGATGGCCAGGTCCGGACTGCCCACCATAAAGTCCACGTGGACCATGGAAGTGTTGAGGCCGGCTTCGGCCAGTTCTTTTTCACTCAGATCCGCCCCGTTTTCCACACAGGTCGGATAGGCTTCTCCCAGGGCCAGGTGGCAGGAGGCGTTTTCATCCAGCAGGGTTTCGTAGAAGATACGGTCCATCCGGGAAATGGGGGAATGGTAGGGAATCAGTGCCACTTCTCCCAGCCGGCAGGCTCCTGCATCCATTTTCAGCAGGTCTTTCAGCACATCTTCTCCTTTTTCGGCGGAAGCTTCCACCACTTTTCCGTCTTTGAAAGTGAGCCGGAAGTTTTCAATGAGATTCCCGTTGTACACCAGGGGACGGGTGCTGCAGACCACGCCGTCCACCCGGTCTGCCTGAGGTGCGGAATACACTTCTTCCGTGGGGATATTGGCATTGAACAGGAAGCCCCGGGTGGTGCTTTCCGCTCCTCCCTGCCAGATGTGATGTTCCGGCAGGCCCACGGTCAGACGGGTGCCCAGGCTGTTTTTATATTCCAGGGCGGTGAACTGCCGGGCTGTCAGCCATTCCCGGCGTTTTTTCAGTTCTGCCAGGTGGCGGTCCCAGTCCCTGAGCGGATCCTCGCCCAGGCAGCGGCTCGCGTCGAGGAGCTGGATCCAGAGCCGGTCCTGTCCTTCCTGTTCCGGCAGATCCGGATACAGCAGGCGGGCCCAGACGGCACTGGGGACGGCGGCAACCAGCCAGTTGGTCCGGGAGGCCATCATGCCGTCGGAATATTCCTTTACGGCCCGGTGGAAGGCTTTCTGCCAGGCCATGATCTTCTTCCGGTCGATGCCCTGCATGGCATAGGGGTCGGCCGAAATCAGGCTCAGGAAAGCGGCGCCTTTGCGGTAGTAGTACAGGTTGAATTCGCTGCGCCAGGCCGGGACGGTCTCGAATTTGTCCTGCGTTTCATACTGGTAGCGGAGCCGGGAGGCGGCATTGCAGTACCAGTTGAATACCACCTGGCCGGCTCCGGTTTTATAGGCTTCTTCCGTCAGGAGGACAGCAAAGCGGCTCGCTTCCACCGGAGCATTGATCACCAGGATCTGCCCCGGCTGCAGGCAGATCCCTTTTTCCAGCAGCACCCGGGCGTACAGGGGAAGCTGACGCGCAAGGGTTTCTTTTATATCCATGGAACATCTCTCCTTTATTTTTACAGAACAGCTCTTCTTATTATACTGGAAAAAATCTTCCCGTACCATGATTCCTGCAAAGAATGGAAATTGGCCATTTTTGTTCATTTTTCAGAATGATATTTCCCCGATATAATGGAACCAGCAACGGAGTCGGAATAATCTGAAAAGAAAGGGCGCTGCAGCGGTATGCGGGACCCTTTTCAAAAGGGGGAGCATCATGTCATTTGTCGCGCTGCTGTTTTTGTTCGGAGCCATTGCCCTGGGATTCGTGAAGAAGTCCAATGTGGGGCTGATCAGTCTGGGGGCCGTGCTGGTCCTGGGGAAACTGGGGAATCTGCCGGTGAAGAAACTGTACGGGGGCTTTCCGGGCAAGCTGTTCCTGACGCTGCTGGGGACCATGTTCTTCTTTGCGCTGCTCCAGGAAAACGGGACCCTGGACAAAGCATCGAAGAAGCTGACCCGGCTCTGCGGCACAAAAGTGTTCCTGGTGCCCATCGTCATCTATCTGGTGAGTTTTGTGCTGTCCGCCATCGGACCGGGGGCCATCAGTGTCCAGACGGTAATGGTGCTGTTTGCGGTACCCCTGGCCTTCCATCTGAATGCCAGCCCCATCCTGATGGGAGCCATGGCCATCCTGGGAGCCGTGGGCGGCACGGCTTCCCCTATTGCCCTCACGGGGATCATCGTGGGGGATCTGCTGGGACAGATGGACCTTCCCATGCCGGGCACGGCCATTTTTGCCGGTGTCACGGCGGCCAACGCCCTGTGTGCCCTGGTGACCTATGTGGTCTTCAAAGGCTGGAAGCTTCGGGGACAGCCGGTCCGGAACGATGGAGGATCCATTGCGTTTGACGGACGGCAGAAACTGAGCATGGTGCTGATCGCGGCCCTGTTCGTTTCTGTGGTGGGCTTTTCCCAGGATGTGGGGTTTGTGTGTTTCCTGCTGGCGCTGATCCTGCTGCTGGCCGGAAAAGTGGACGAAAAAAAGGCCGTGAAGAGCCTGCCCTGGAATACGCTGATCCTGATCTGCGGCATCAGCGTGCTGATGAACGCGGTGAAGCTGCTGGGAGGCATCGACCTTCTGGCCCGGGGACTGGCGTCCTTTATGAGCCCGCTGACGGCACCGGCGCTGATGGGGCTAACCGGAGGCATCATGTCCTGGTTCTCCAGCGCCAATGGGGTGGTGTTCCCCACGCTGATCCCCACGGTTCCCAAGGTGGCTGCCAATGTGGGCGGTGCTTCCCTGATCCAGATGGTGGCGGCCATTGTCTGCTCGGCCACAGTGGCGGGGATCAGCCCCATGTCCACCGGGGGCTCCCTGGTCATGGCCAGCTGCGTTCAGGAAAAAAGCGGGAAAGAAAGTGAGTCGTCCCTGTTTGCCAAATTGTTCGGGGTCTCTGCCATGTGTGTGGGCATCATCTTCCTGTTCACCCTGGTGGGCGGCCTGTCCTTTTTACACTGATCCGGGAGGGATACTATGTTTGCGTACATTGGTTCCAGAACCACAAAAGAGAGAAACGCCCTGGGAGAGGGGATCACGGTCTGCCGCCGGGACGGGAAGGAATGGAAAAAGATCCAGACTGTTTCCTGCGGGCCCAATCCATCCTATCTGTGCCTGGATGGAAAGCAGGAACGGCTCTATGCCGTCCATGGCGATTACAGTGAAGTCACTGCCTTTAAGGTGGGAGAAGACGGCCGTCTGACGGAAATGGACACCGTTCCCACCTACGGGACAAACCCGGTGCATCTGGTGCCCAGCCCCAACGGGAAAAGCCTGTACGTGGCCAACCTTGAGACCGGGAGCCTGGCCCGGCTGGCACTGGAGGAAGACGGGAGCCTGGGAGCGGTGCAGCAGGTGCTCTTCGTCCCCGGACAGCCGGGACACGGGTATGTGTCCCATCCCCATCAGGTGTGCCTCCATCCGGACGGCCGCTGGCTGCTGGTACCCTGCCAGGGCCGGGATCACGGCGTGGGAAAGGTGGCAGTCTACGCCGTCGGCCCGGAAGACAACAGCCTTTCGGAAACTTTTGTATGGACGGCCCGGGAAGGGGCGGAACCCCGGCATGTTGCCATCCATCCCAACGGACGGTGGGTGTATCTGGTGAACGAAAAGGACAGTACGGCCATATTCTTCCATTTTGACGAAAAAACAGGAAGCCTGGAACCGCAGCAGATGCTGACCACCCTGCCGGAGGATTATTTCGGGCCGGGATGGGCCAGCGGCATCGTCATGGCGCCGGAGGGAAAGGCCGTATATGTGTCCAACCGGACCCATGACACGGTAACGGTATTCACCATTGATCCGGGCAGCGGCCGGCTGACGTTCCGTCAGAATCTGCCGACGGCAGGCAGACAGCCCCGGTTCCTTGACCTGGAACCGGATGGAAAGCACCTGGTGGCGGCCAATGAGCTGACCCACACACTGACCGTATTCGCCGTCCAGCCCGACGGGAGCCTGGAACGGGAAGAAAAGCAGATCGCCGCCGGATCCCCGGTGTGCGTAGTGTGGAAATAGTAAGGCGCTGCTGCAGATGCTGCTTTGCAGAGAGTCAGCTGCCGGAGGATGCCGGCTTTTGACAGCGGCCGGACAAATCCGGCGGGCCGTCTTCTTTCGCAGATCCAAAATCAATTTGCAATCGATATCCTGCAGCCGCCGGCTGCAGGCAAAAGGGAGGTACTGCTCAAGCAGGACCTCCTTTCAGTCTGTCCAGGAAGATCTTTACCTGGGGGAGCCGGGCGTATTCTTCCTGGTAGAGCACATAAGTGGAACGCATAAAGGGGGTCCCGTCCCGGAAGGTCAGGGGCTGCAGCAGCAGATCCTTCCTGTCCTTCAGGCAGATTTCCGGCAGGACGGACCAGCCGATGCCGCTTGAGATCATGGAAAGACAGGTGGAAACGTCATTGACCTGGATGGACATGGGAGATTCCACGATGTGCTGTTCCAGCTTCCAGCGCTGGATGCGGGACATGAAGGGTTTGTCGGACTGGCGGTGGATATAGGGGAGACTGGACAGATCCCTGCCCCGGTTTTCCCGGCTGGTGACCGCATAGACCGCTTCCCGGGAAAGCAGCAGGCTTGCACCGGCCCAGGGAAACTGCCCTCTGAGGACGGCCATGGACAGCCGGTTCTCCTGGAGCCTCGTGAACAGTTCCAGACTCTGGCCGGTGGCCACATCGATGCGGACGCCCGGATAATCCGTCATGTACTGCTTCAGGATCGGCGGCAGGGTATAGCGGGCGTAATTGACGGAGACACCGAATTTCAGGTGCCCCGCGACATGCCCCTGGGCAAACTGGGAGAGACTCTTGATCCGCTGGAGCGAGACTTGCAGCCGGTCCATTTCGGAAAGGATGGAATCGGCGGATGGCGTCGGTGTCAGGCCTCTTACGGAACGCAGGAAAAGGGATGAACCCAGTTCCTCCTCCAGTTTGCGGAGCCGTTTGGTAATGGCGCTCTGGGTCATGTAGAGCGCCTGGGCCGTTTTGGTTACATTGCGGGTTTCCATGAGGCTTTGGAAAATCTGGATATCCCGTTCATCCATGGGAAGGGCTCCTTTCATTTTTAATTATTCCTGTATGGAATTGAATTCTGCTATATTCTATCATTTTTCATAATGGAATAAAAGCGGTATACTGAAGCCAACAAGAAGAGAAACAAAGCTGGACAGGGAAAAGGGAGGAAAAAAGGATGAACCAGAAGCAGCGGAAATTCCCGTGCGTCTATATGCGCGGCGGTACGAGCAAAGCAGTTTTTTTCCATAAGGAGGATCTGCCGGCGGATGAAAAAGAATGGAAGGAGATCTTCCTGAAGGTCATGGGCACACCGGATGTCAAGCAGATCGACGGCATGGGCGGCACCGTAAGCTCCACGTCCAAGGTGGCGGTGATCAGCAGATCCAGCCGGCCCGGGATCGATGTGGACTACCATTTCTACCAGGTGGATATCGTGATCCCCCGGGTGGATGATTCGGCCAACTGCGGGAATATCTCCTCCGCCGTCGGGCCCTATGCCATCGATGAGGGGCTGGTGGAACCGGTGGAAGGAATCACGAAGGTCCGGGTCTACAACGTGAACACCAATAAAGTCATCGAAGAACATGTCCGGGTCCAGGACGGGAAAGCCTGCGTCAACGGGGATGCCCGGATCCAGGGAGTGCCGGGCACAGGCTCCCGGATCGACATGTATTTCGAAGATCCCGCCGGGGCCAAGACCGGGAAGCTGTTCCCCACGGGCCTCAAAAAGGAAACCATCGAAGTCCCCGGATACGGACCGGCAGAAGTCACCATGATCGACTGCTCCAACCCGGTAGTGTTCATCAAGGCCAAGGACCTGGGAATCACCGGCACCGAGCTGACGGAACTGAACCAGAACAAGGACGTGATGGAACATATCGAGCGGATCCGGGGCATCACCGCTCAGAAATTCGGCTTCGTGGATGACTTCATGAAAGCCCGGACGGAATCCACTTCCGCTCCCAAAGTGGCCATCGTCAGCCCCGCTCAGGATTACAAGAATATGGACGGGAATGTGGTGAAGGCCGGTGACATGGACCTGTGCGTCCGGGCCATTTCCGTGGGGGCCCTCCACAAGGCCTATCCCATGACCGTCGCCGTGGCTACCGGTGCTGCGGCCAAAATCCCCGGGACCATTGTCAGTGATATTCTGGGACAGCATGACAGCGACTGTGTCCGGCTGGGCCATTCCAGCGGGGTCACGGATGTAATGATGAAGATGGACGGAGAAAAAGTGCTCCAGGGCGGTGTGGTCCGTACGGCCCGCCGGATCATGGACGGTTATGTATATATCCGCTGAGCGGACAGAAAAGGAGAAAAAATCATGATTCAATGCGTTGATGAAGCGTATTTTGCCGTAGACGGGGGCAGGACTTTTGTACCGGCCAAGGACCATCCGGAATGGGACCGGGAAGCCGGCCGGAAAAACACCATTGCGTATCAGATCATTGAAGCTCACAATACCAGCGGAGATCCCGCCAACCTGCAGCTGAAATTCGATGCCATCGGGGTGTATGACAATACCTATGTGGGCATCATGCAGACTGCGTGCGCATCGGGACTCAAAAAATTCCCGGTGCCCACGGTCTTCACCAACTGCCACAACTGCCTGTGCGCCGTAGGGGGCACCATCAATTCCGATGTGCACAAATATGCGGAAACCATCTGCAAAAAATACGGGGGCATCTTCGTACCGCCCCATGAAGCCGTCATCCATTCCTATATGCGGGAAATGATCGTCAAAGGCGGCAGCATGGCCATCGTTTCCGACTCCCACACCCGGTACGGCAGCCAGGGCTGCCTGGCCATCGGGGAAGGGGGCCCGGAAGTGGCCAAGGCCATGCTGGACAAAACTTATGAACTGAAATATCCCCAGGTGGTGGGGGTGTATCTCACGGGGGCTCCCAAAGCCTGGGTGGGCCCCATGGATGTGGCTCTGACCCTGATCGGCGCCGTGTTCAAGAACGGCTTCGTCAAGAACAAGGTCCTGGAATTCGTGGGCCCCGGAGTCCATTCCATGTCCATGGATTTCCGGAACGGCATCGATACCATGACCACGGAATCAGCCTGCCTGACCTCCATCTGGGAAACGGATGACACGGTCCGGGAAGATTACCGGATCCACGGCCGGGAAGAAGACTACAAACACCTGGCCCCCAAAGAACGGGCTCTGTACGACAGCTTCATCCACATCGACCTGGATACGGTGGAACCGATGATCGCCTTGCCCTACCATCCTTCCAATGCCTTCCCCCTGAAGGACGTGATCGCCAGTCCGGAAAAATACATGAAGTATGTGGAAGACAATGCCAGAACGGTCTTTGAAAACAACCCGGACATCCATCCGGATATGATGAGCAAGATCCAGAAGAACGGCCGGATCCTGGTGGACCAGGCAGCCATTGCGGGCTGTGCCGCCGGTTCCTTCGAAAACATTTCCTATGTCGACCAGGTGGCAAAAGCCGCAAACCGGGGGCTCGGCATGTTCCCCCTGAACATCTATCCGGCTTCCCAGCCCGTCCTCACAGAAGTGAACCGGGCGGGCATCGCCAATGACCTGATGACGGCGGGTGTCCGCATCAAGACCGCCTTCTGCGGACCCTGCTTTGGTGCCTGCGACTGCCCGGAAAATAATGCTTTCGTGCTGCGCCATTCCACCCGGAACTATCCCAACCGGGAAGGCTCCAAGCCCAACATGGGCCAGGTGGCGTCCGCAGCCCTGATGGATTCCAAGTCCATTGCCGCTACGGCTTTCAACGGCGGGTACCTGACTTCCGCCGAGGAAATCAAAGATGTGTTCCATCCGGAGGCCCTGCCGGCCTTCACCTTCAACAAGAAGATTTATGACAACGTGGTATACAACGGGTTCGGCAAAGCCCAGCCCGATACGGAAATCGTCTACGGCCCCTTCATCAAGGACTGGCCGGCCATGGAACATCTGACGGACAACCTGCTGCTCCAGGTGGCTTCGGTGATCCGGGATGAAGTGACCACCACCGATGAACTGATTCCTTCCGGGGAAACTGCGTCCTACCGGTCCAATCCCTACAAGATTTCGGAATTCACTCTGCTGCGGAAGGATCCCAAATATGTGGGCCGGGCCAAAGCTGCTCAGGCTTATGAAAAGGCCCGTCTGGCCGGCGACCGGAAGACGGCGGAGGCATTCTATGCACCGCTGGAACACGTGGGCATCGACGTGGACAAAGACTTGGATACTCTGATGGAGACCACCGGCATCGGTTCCGTCCTGTACGCCAAGCGGCCCGGGGACGGTTCCGCCCGTGAATATGCCGCCTCCTGCCAGAAAGTCCTGGGAGGCCTGGCCAACATCTGCATCGAATATGCCACCAAACGCTATCGGAGCAACTGCGTGAACTGGGGCATGCTGCCCTTCACCAATCCGGATCAGGATATCGACCTGAAAGTGGGCGAACTGCTCTGGCTGCCCAACATCCGCGAAGTGGTGGCGGAAAACAAAGGCGGCATCGATGCCACGGTCATCGGTACGGACGGCAGCACCCGCTCCCTGCATCTGGATCTGAAAATCCTCAATGACACGGAACGGAAGACTCTGCTGGCCGGTTCCATGATCAATCTGTTCAAAGAAAGCTGAGGAAACCATATGGATAACAAGGTGCTGACAGCACCTCTTGGGAGGCTGGCCGGATTTGCGGCCGGCCTTTCCTGGGATATGCTGCCTCCTGCAGTCCGGCAGGCAGCGGTCTGCCGGACTCTGGATCTGATCGGTGCGGCTGTGGGAGCTGCGGGAGATCCTCTGGTGGAAAAGATGGAACAGGCCCTGCTGGCCCTGGATCCCCAGCCGCGGACCCGGGGCGTGACCCTGTTCGGCCAGCCCCTGGGACGGAAATGGTCGGTCACGGATGGGGCCATGCTCAATGCGATGCTGGCCCATACTCTGGAAATGGATGATGTGCATCCGGCCTCCAAGACCCATATTTCCGCCAGCATGATCCCGGCTGCCTGGTGTCTCGGCCATATGCTGGAAAGCAGCGGAAAGGACTTCCTGACGGCCCTTGTGGCCGGCTATGAAGTGGCCCACCGGGTGGGCATGGCCCTGGGAGTGGCGGCTCACCGGAAACGGGGCTGGCATGCCACGGCTACCTGCGGGACATTTGGCGTGGCGGCGGCCGCAAGCCATCTCCTGGGCCTTTCCGGAGAAGCGACGGCTTATGCCCTGGGCCTTGCCGGTTCTCAGACTGCGGGAGTCTGGGCTTTTTTGGGAGACGGGACCAATTCCAAAGTGCTGAATCCCGGCCAGGCAGCCATGACGGGGATCCGCTGCACGTATCTGGCAAAGTATGGCATGCGGGGACCTGTCCACATCCTGGAAGCGGAAGACGGCGGTCTGCTCCGGGCCATGAGCGACGGGGGCCATCTGGAAAAACTCACGGAGGGACTGGGCAGCACCTGGGAAATCCTCCAGATGGACATGAAGCCCTATCCCTGCTGCCGCAGCGCCCATGCGGGCATCGACGGAGCCCTGGCCCTGCGGAAAGCCATCCTGGGCGGGAAGGATGGGCAGGATGCGGCGGCGGAAATCTTTGCCAGTGTGGTTTCGGTAGAGGCCGAGACGTACCGCATCGGTTATCAGCAGTGCGCTGTCAGTGAGGGATGCCTCCATCCCCGGACGCCTCTGGATGCCAAATTTTCCCTGCCTTATGGTCTTGCCTGCAGCCTGCTCTACGGACGGATGGATCAGGGACTTTTTACGGCGGAACAGGTGACGGATCCGGCAGTCCAGGCCTTTCTCGCACGGATCCGGGTGCGCGAAGCGGACGACCTTACCGCTGCGTACCCGGCGCACTGGAGCTGCCGTGTAAAAGTGCACCTGAAAGATGGCCGTACGCTTGAAAAATTCATCGAAGATCCCACTGGATCCTACCGGAAACCGCTTCCGGAGACGGCGCTCCTTGCCAAAGCCGGGAAGCTGATGGAAAATGCCTATCCCGGAAAGGGAGGACAGCTGGCCGCAGGTCTCCTGGAACTGCCGCAGATGTCCGTCCTGCCCGTCGTGTGAGGGCAGCGGAAGGAACCGCTGGCTGCCGGCTGCAGTATTTTACTGCCCGGCAGTGACTTTATGGAGCTGTGAAAAATGCGTCATTTTTCACAGCTCCTTTTTCTGATAGTTACGGGTCAGGGCCTCCAGCCCGGCGAATGGATGGATCCCACGGCAATGGAAGGAGAGCGGCGCTTCTCACAGCACCGCAGCATCAACGCATCACAGCTCTTTTCTACACCGCCCGTTAGACAGAATATCAATCGCTTTGACATCCGGTCATAGAATTCCTCGAATGATTTGTATGGGAGCACAAGTATTGGAAATTGACTGAAAAATCGGATACACTGGAACCATCAAAAGGGAACGCAAGATTCACGGGATAAGCAAAGGAGAGAAATACCATGGATATCATTAACGAGAAGGATTATGAAAATCAGGAAAGAGAACAGGTCATCCAAAGAGCGATGGACAAGTTCGGAGCACTGATCCGGGAAGATTTCAAGCGGATCGACAGCATCAAGAATGCACCCGGCCGCAAGGATTTCAAGAAGCTGGACCACATCGTCATCGGCATCCTGCCCGGTGACGGCATCGGACCTTTCATCATGGAACAGGCACTGCGCGTAGCCAAATATCTGCTGCAGGACCAGATCGATTCGGGCAAGGTGGAATTCAGGACGATCCCCGGCATGACCATTGCAGAACGGGCCGCCAGGAATGAAAGTCTGCCGCCGGAAGTGCTGGAAGCCTGCAAGGCCTGCGATGTCCTCGTCAAGGGACCTTTCGTAACCCCCCGGGCCGGCGATCCCTGGCCGAACATGGTCAGCGCCAACAGCCTGCTGCGCCGGGCTCTGCAGCTTTACGCAGCCGTGCGCCCTGTCCGCATCCCTGAAAAAGGCATCGACTGGACATTCTTCCGTGAAAATATCGAAGGTGAATATATCTGGGGCAATAAGGGCATCCAGGTCAATCCGGACCTGGCTGTGGATTTCAAAGTCCTGACCCGTCCCGGAGCTGAACGCATCTGCCGGGCCGCATTTGAATTTGCCAAAAATAACGGCAAGACCAATGTGACCGTCGTGACCAAGGCCAATATCGTCAAACTGGTCGACGGCAATTTCCTGAAGATGGCACACGAGATCGAGAAGGAATATCCCGGCATCACGGTACGGGAAGAACTGGTCGACTCGATGGCAGCCAAGATCACGGATCCGGAATTCACGAAAGGGATGCAGGTCTTTGTCCTGCCCAATCTGTACGGCGATATCGTGACCGATGTGGCTGCGGAATATCAGGGCGGCCTCGGAACTGCAAGCTCTTCCAACATCGGCGACCAGTATGCGCTCTTTGAAGCCATCCACGGCGTGGGGAACTTCCTGGTGAAGCATAACCGGGCCCAGTATGCCGATCCCTGCAGCCTGATCCGGGCCATGGGAGAAATGATCAGCCACATCGGCTATGCGGACCGCAAAGAAAAACTGGTGAAAGCCCTCGATATCTGCACCCGCACGGAACGGAAAGTCGTCGTGACGACGGATAAGGACGGCGCCACGGCAGCAGAATTCACGGATTACCTGCTGGATACGCTGCAGCGGGCAGAGTGAAGCGTGAACGGGGAAAGTATACTAGCTGTGGAGAAAGGGAACTATCGTGATTCAATTATTTAAGAACGGGGCCTATCTGGTCCGTGGAACGGAAATCCTGCCGGAAGAAGAGCTGGGCAGAGCGGAGGCCATGCTGGGCCGGAAAATCAGAAAAGAAGAAGCACGTCAGGGGACGATCGCCTACGGCATCCTGAAGGCACACAATCAGAATGACAATATGGAGCAGCTGAAGATCCGCTTCGATGCCCTGACAAGCCACGACATTACGTACGTGGGGATCATCCAGACTGCCAAAGCATCGGGCATGGATACCTTCCCGGTACCGTACATCCTGACCTGCTGCCATAACTCCCTTTGCGCTGTGGGCGGCACCATCAATGAGGATGACCATCTTTTCGGCCTGACGGCAGCCCGGAAGTACGGCGGCATCTACGTGCCGCCCCATATGGCCGTCATCCATCAGTACATGCGTGAAATGTACGCCGGCTGCGGCAAAATGATCCTGGGTTCCGATTCCCATACGCGTTACGGCGCTCTGGGGACCATGGCCGTCGGTGAAGGCGGCGGTGAACTGGACAAGCAGATCCTGCGGGATACCTGGGACAACCCCTATCCCGGCATCGTAGCCATTTATCTCACGGGCAAGCCTCAGCCCTGGGTGGGACCCCACGATATTGCACTGGCCATCTGCAGGGCGGTCTATAAGAACGGCTACGTAAAGAACAAGGTCATGGAATTCGTCGGACCCGGCGTGGCCAGCATGACCACCGATTACCGCAATGCCGTGGATGTCATGACGACGGAAACGACCTGCCTGTCCTCCGTGTGGCGCACGGACGAGGATACGCATGCATTCCTGAAGGAACATCACCGCGAAGGCGATTATAAGAAGCTCGATCCGGCCGAAGTCGCTTACTATGACGGTTGTGTCCTTGTAGATCTTTCCACGGTAAAGCCGATGATCGCACTGCCCTTCCATCCGTCCAATGCCTATGAAATCGACGAGCTGAATGCCAATCTGGAAGATATCCTGCGCGAAACCGAAAAGAAAGCCGCGGAAGTGGCCCAGGGACGTGCTTCCTACACCCTGGTCGACAAGATCAAGAACGGCAGGCTCCAGGTCCAGCAGGGCGTCATCGGCGGCTGCTCCGGCGGCAACTATGTCAACGTGGCGGCCGCAGCAGGCCTGCTGCGCGGAAGAGCCATCGGCACGGGCGAATTCGCCCTCAACGTGTATCCTTCCTCCATGCCGGTCTATATGGATCTTGCCAGGAAGGGCATGCTGACCGATCTCATGGCGGCAGGCGCCATCGTCAAGACCGCGTTCTGCGGACCCTGCTTCGGCGCCGGTGATACGCCGAACAATAACGGCCTGTCCATCCGCCACACGACCCGCAATTTCCCGAACCGCGAAGGTTCCAAACCGGGCCAGGGCCAGATGGCTGCAGTGGCGCTCATGGATGCCCGGAGCATCGCAGCGACGGCTGCCAATAACGGCCTGCTGACGTCGGCAGAAGAATATCCGGAAGCCTTTGGCGAAGTGCCGGCCTACCATTTTGACGACAGCTCCTATAAAGCCCGCGTTTACAATGGCTTTGGCAAGGCAGAACCGGAAAAGCAGCTTTTCTACGGTCCCAACATCAAAGACTGGCCGGAACTGCCGCCTCTGGGAGAGAATATCCTGCTGAAGGTCTGCTCCAAGATCCTGGATCCGGTCACGACGACGGATGAACTGATCCCTTCCGGAGAGACTTCGTCCTACCGCTCCAATCCGCTGGGACTTGCCGAATTCACGCTTTCCCGCCGCGATCCGGGCTATGTGGAACGGACCAAGGCTGTGAAAGCCGTTGAGCTGGACCGGGAAGCCGGCAGGGATATCCTTGCGGACAAGGGACTCGCCGCTGTCTTTGCACAGCTGGAGAAGCTCCCCGGAAATGCCAGCGTACAGAACACGGAGATCGGTTCCGTGATCTATGCCAACAAACCGGGGGATGGCTCCGCACGTGAACAGGCAGCCAGCTGCCAGCGCGTCATCGGCGGCCTTGCCAACATCACTCAGGATTATGCGACCAAGCGGTACCGCAGCAACGTCATCAACTGGGGCATGCTGCCCTTCCATCTGAAGGGAGAACCGGCCGCTTTTGAAGTCGGTGATTATATCTATGTACCGGAGATCCGCAAGGCTCTTGAAGGCAGCCTGGAAGCAATCCCGGCGTATGCTGTGAAGGCGGGCGGCGCCGTGCCCATGACTCTGTACTGCAAACCGCTCACGGACGAGGAACGGGAAATCATCCGCTGCGGCTGCCTGATCAACTACAACCGGGCCAGGAAGCGCTGACCGGCTCTGACGGGATTATTCCCTTGAGGCTTCCGGCTCCTTGAAGCCATAAGCCGCAGGACGGCGCAGCGTGGCTGTCTTTCGGAAAGCCCCGGACAATCCGGGCTTCTTTGCAGAACGACCCTTTTCCATACGATATCTTACCCTCCTTACCGGACCTTATCTTCCGGCAGGGAGGGTCTTTTTGCGTGCTGCGGCGATTTTTCGGCCGCTGCCTAAGTGTAAAATAGTTCTCGGTGAAATGAATAATCCTTTATAAAGTTGCAAAAAGAAAGACCTTCATCTTAAAATAGTTTTAGCTACAAAACTTAAC
>OMYF01000081.1 GCA_900315205.1 uncultured Acidaminococcus sp. | reverse complement strand
GACCCTCGAAGCAATGTGCTTCAAAAGTCCATATATCAAGCGATTTTCAATGTTTGGGGTGCGGAAAATTCTTTTATCAATACGGAAATGGCCATTTCAAGGAATGTAGCATGGATATCTTTCAGTTTTTCCTGGATTTCCGGATAGGAAAGCATCTTTTTCACCATCCAGTCCGGTGTAAATACCTCCCCATGTTTCTGCACCCGTTCCTTTGATTTGATCAGAGAAGTTTCCTGAACCGGATCAGGTGGCGGCAGTACCATGGGTTTTTCTTCTTCCAGTGCCAATCCTTTCGCCCTCCTTCAGTCTATTCTGCCTTTTATTATACCAAATTTTGCTTTGTTCCTCTGTACTCTTTATTATACTCTCATACCTATACCAAAAAATTCCCCGTAATCAGAAAAATCCCGTTAGCAGCCGCACGGAATCGAGTAGGAGCGAGCGGCTAGCCCCGTCCTGTCACACCACCATGCGTACCGTTCGGTACACGGCGTTTTTTTCTTGGGGCTGTGGGGCTGTGGTGCTGCATTCTGCCGTCAGCTCTCAGCCGCCAGCAGTCAGCCGCGTTCTGCGTTCTGCGTTCTGCGTTCTGCGTTCTGCGGTCTGCGGCCTGCGGCCTGCGATCTGCGACCTGCGAAAATCTGCAAAGCAAAAACCGCCACAAACGACCATTCATCCAGTCGTCTGTGACGGTTTTTCTTTGCAGCGTCAGGCCCGCTGCGAGATCAGGGCTTTCAGGGCATCGATGCTCGATGTCAGCTGCTCCAGTTTGTCCTCCATGCGCACCAGCAGATACCAGCTGATGACCATGGGAAAGCCGTACTGCGCTGCCTGGCCGAGCAGGATCGTCAGGTCATCCATGGGCTCACGCCTCGAAGATGACGGCCGTATCCCTTACTTTGGCTCCCTTGATGGCGGCCATACTGACTTTGTCGTCGCCATAGGCATTGAGGGCCAGGATCTCCTCCATGACGGGCTCGATCTTTTCGCGGGTCGGGTCCGCCAGGGGATTGTTGATCCTCAGGGTCTTCGTTTTGTTATCGCTCATCTTGAAACTGATTTCGAGACTCGTAGACATGTGCTTTCCTCCTTATCGTGACTTGTTCTCCGGACTGCCAGTGGAATCGGGCTCAGGCACCCTGCTCCACGAGGCGTTCGCGCTTGATGGTGTACATCCGTTCCGGCGCCGTATCCATCAGCTTGACGATGGCCTTGCCGAGGCTTGCCACTTTTTCGTCCGTGAGATCCGTGCGCAGGTTCGTGAAGTTGGTCTTCTTGATCTTGACCTTCTCCCCTTCCTGGTATTCCTGTTCGAACTGCAGCGTCATGGAATCGATTGTGTTCATTCGTCATTCCTCCTTCATAATAAAGATCCTGTCAGTGCAGATAAGGGAGGTCCGGACGCCGGTGATACCGGTACCAGAGGGCTTTGCCGCGGATGACATCGCCCCCGCTCCGCCAGACGCCGTCATGATCCATGAGGCGGTACAGATCCCAGCGCTCGAAACGGGGCGTTCCCGCCAGGGCTGGCCCGTAACCGTCAAGATCTGCCGCTTCCGCATGGGTCATAATCGAGCGGGGATCAATGGGGATTCCCAGTGCCTCCGCAAGGAGGAAGCACAGGATGGCACATTCCTCCACCTGCAGCACTGTCGGCGGGCATCTGCCGAGGTCAAAAGACCGGTCCGCATAGAGCACGGCATCATGGCAGCAGCACAGCGCCATCCCGACGGCACCGGAATTGCGGTGCCACGTATGGGACAGGAGCGTCGTAAGCTCCTCACAGGATGCATAGACCCCGCCCGTACCCGTGATGGACAGATGATATTCCCGGCAGGGCTGATCATAATGGCCGGCCGTCCAGTGGACGTATATACGATCGACCGCCCCGCGGGCCCGCAGGCCCATTTGAAAAACCTCTTTGCGTGTGACTGCTCTCATGTCTCTCAGACCTCCCTTACACTCTGTAAGTGCCGGAAAGATACGGATTTCCGGAAATGTTGCACAAAAGCATCACGATTGTTTGATTTTTACAAATTATAAGAAAATACTTATAAGTTTTTGCAGAAGCCTGACATTCACACCCTGTGGAATGCCTCTTGCTCCCAACCATAAGTTTTTTCTAACATTACCACGCATTGAGTTATCAATTTATTTAAAAAATTAAAATAACTGGGCTGGTATTTTATTGATCGATATGCTATCATCGTAACAGATTCAATGTCATACAGGAAATTCCTCAGGGATCCCTCTTATACTGCTCTCTTTTTCCCTGTCGATGCCACTCCATTTCCAGTATTGATTTCACTCACTGACAACATTAACTGATACCTTAATCATCTCATTCATAATTACAGCAACGTTACTGCTGACTGTTTAAAAAACTTATTAGAAAAGGAGAGAACCAGTATGATGATTACTTTCGATGGCCTTTTTGAACGCATGGATGCTTCCCATATGTCCCAGAAAGAACTGGCAGCCAAAGCCGGACTCCACCGCACCACGCTTACGCGGATGCGGCGGCTGTCCGGCTTTCGTATTCCCCAAAAAGGAGAACGGACGGTCCTGCCGGCGTTTGCTTCGCTGCTGCAGGTCTGTCTGGTCCTGCACTGCCAGCTTTCAGACATCGTCCGTATCATCCCGGATAAAGGAGATCCCTTATGCTGAAACCCGAACTCATCACATCAGCCCGCAGAGGCGATCCGGCGGCGCAGCTCGCCCTCATTACTGCCTTTACGCCGCTCATCCGGAGCCTCGAGCGGAGCGAATTCGACCCGTCGGCACGGGAGGACCTGCGTTCCATCCTGACCCTTGCGCTGCTCGAAGCGATCCGCCGGTTCGGTGACAGGGATCCCGCCATCTTCCCGGGGTACGTCAAAAAATATCTTACCAATACCGTAAGAGCCTACCGCCGCGGGGAAAAGCGCCGCCGCAACGTGGAGGAACGGGTAAAGCGTGAGCAGACCGAAACCACCTGCGAACTGGAGTCCCCTCTGGAAGAAGCGCCCCTCCCCCTGAAGGCCGTCGCCGCAAGGCTGCTGCCGCGGGAACGGGCCCTCCTCCGGGCGCGCTTTGTGGAAAAACAGACTCTTGCGGAAATCGCCCGCGCGGCAAAGCTGCCGGCAAGCACCGTCCATTACCGGATCGACGCAGCCCTGCACAAACTGCGGAGCGCGCTCGAAAAGCCCTGACGGCTGACTGATGCGGACAATCACTTACAGGAAAAGAAAGGAAAGAGACATGGAATGGTTCGCCCTGCCTTCACATACGTATAAAGAAGCAAAATACCGACTCATCAAACGCATGGATCATGGAAGGATCTATCTGAACATCTGGTTCGAACTGCTCTGCACAGCGGGCGAACTGGCAAGAGGAGGCCTCGTCGAGCTGGACCGGGGCCGTCCCTTCACGGCGGAAGAACTGGGCATCATCTGGGAGGAGGAGACCGGCGACGTCGAGGCCGCTCTCTCCGTCTTTGAAAAATACAATCTCATCACCCGGCAGGACGGGTTCATCTATATCCACGACTGGGACCGCTACCAGAAAGGCGAAAGCGTGGAAAAACTGCGCCGCCTCCAGGAAGCGAACGCCCAGCGGCAGCGGATCTTCCGCGAAAATAAAAAACTCCGCGAAGCCGCGGAGAAAATGCCTTTAGCAAGAACAGCGGAAGCACCGGCTGCCGCCAAAACGGTGTACAAAACCGAAAACAGCAAGGAAAAAATGACCGAAAGCAAAGCGCAGGAAAAGGTCCCGGAACGGACGGAAGCCCTGGAAAAACCGGAAGCCCAGCCGCTGCAGGCACAGCAAAAAACAGAAACTGTTCCGGAAACGCATAGTAAGCTTGTCCCGGCGCTCCCGCCGGCCCCGCAGAAAACGCCCGCTCTCCCCGGTCCGAAGCACGGCAGCCCGCGCACTGAGAAAAAGCTCGTCCTTAAAAAAGACAGCCGCGGCGCCCTGACGGAAACGGTCCCGCCAAAAACAGTGGAAACGCTGATGACCCATCAGATCGGGCGCGTCCAGGCGGAAAACCTCATAAGACAGTACGGGGACGCGGAAGTCCGCAAGGCCATCCGCTATTTTGAAAGCAGACTGAAGGGAAAGAACATCGCCAATATCCCGGCCTATCTCATCGCCCTCATCCGGGCGAACGCGACCCTTCCCGAACCGGAGGAATTCATCCCGTGCCCCCACAAAGGATGCCAGAACGGGATTGTCATCGTCACCGAAGATGACGGCTATACCCATGCCACCTACTGCCCCACCTGTCATGGAAAGGGGAAGATCCTGAAGACGGAAGGTGCGGTGGAACAGACCAGGTTGCAGATGTGAGGCGGGCCAGCCGTCAGCTCTCAGCAGCCAGCAGTCGGCCGCGGATCGCGGTTCGCGGTTCGCGAAATACAGGCTTTGGTGCTGTGGGGCTGTGATGCCGCAGGTCGCAGGCCGCGGGTCGCAGGTCGGGGATTGTCAAGAATTTTGTGTTTTTAGTTTAGCTCATCATATTTTGCTATGAGCTTTCCCATTCGTTCATCAATCAATAGTTGGTTTCTAACATCTGA
>OMYF01000092.1 GCA_900315205.1 uncultured Acidaminococcus sp. | reverse complement strand
GTCCGTCCTGGGTCGCCAGTCTTGCCTCGGTAGCTCAGTTGGTAGAGCAAGGGACTGAAAATCCCTGTGTCCGCAGTTCGATTCTGCGCTGAGGCACCAATTTTTGTGCGGAAGTAGCTCAGTGGTAGAGCATCACCTTGCCAAGGTGGGGGTCGCGAGTTCGAATCTCGTTTTCCGCTCCATTTTGCTGGCGACATAGCCAAGCGGTAAGGCAGAGGTCTGCAAAACCTTTATCCCCAGTTCGATTCTGGGTGTCGCCTCCAGATGTCTTTAAGAGCTGTAAAGCAGTGCACATGTGCTGTTTTGTAGCTTTTTCTTTGTTTAAAATTCTTTAGCAAATTATTGACATACTGTGCTAAAGCAAGTAAGCTGGAAATATATTATCGGATCCCTGCTTCCGGACAGGGGACCTGCCGTGCGGGCATCTTCCGGGGAAGGATCCTGAAGGGGAGTTGCATCATGGCAAAACAGATCGTGATCCTCGGCAGCAGCGGAGGGAATTTGTACCATCTCGGCGGGAAGGACCCGGAAAATCTGCTGGGTGAGCTCGTCCGTCAGATCAGGGCGGCCGGCATGGAGATCAGCGCCATCCAGTTCATAGCGGCCAGCGCCTCCATGGACCGGATCAAACCGGAGGAACATGCGGGGCTCTGGACCTGGAACGGGTCGGAACCGGCGCTCATCTTCCAGGGTACCCTGGCGGAAGTGAACAAAAGGGCGGCAGAGGAAGATGCGTCCATCGCGGAAAAGATCGCTGCCGGGCAGGTCGACGGCGCCATCCTGGTCAGTGCCGATCCCAAAGGGGCCAATGCGAAGGCTTTTGCAGCAGCCGCTCAGAAGAAGCTGACCGCGGTCGGCACGGGCGGTACCTCGATGGCCCAGGCGGAGGCGATGGGGCTCCATGTGGCAGCTGTTTCGGGCACCACGGGGACGACCAACCGGACACGGGCCATCGCCAATGTGTTCGCCCTCGCCAAAGAGTGGAACCTGTCCTATCATCCGGCCATCGGCAAGGGTGACACGGCGCATATGAAAGAGGGGAGCCTCCTCTCCCGCATCAGCCTCCACGGCGTACTGATGGCATCTCTGCCGGGCTTCATCGCCATGGCTCTGACGCTGATCATCAGCAAGATCCCGGGCCTTGGGTATTTTGAGACCATCTTCAATACCATGATCGACGCGCTGCCGGTCATCGTGGCGACCGTCGCCTGCCACCAGATCTCAGGACTCGGCGATGTGGCGATCGTGGCCGGTGTCGTCACGGGCATCCTGTCCGTGAAGGGCGGCCTCATCGGCGGCATGATCGGCGGTATCCTCGCAGGAGCCCTTGTGGAATACCTGCTCATCCGCTGCCTTAAGCTGAATTTTCCGGCCACGACGGCCAATATCGTGGCGGGCGGCATCGCGGGCCTGATCGCAGGTCTCATCGTCTATCTCTTCATCGCGCCCTTTGCGGCGTTCGTCGGTGACGGGATCCGCGGCCTGATCGATACAGCCCTTGCCATGAGCTCCATCCTGTGCGGCGTCATCGCGGGCCTCCTCATCTGGCCGGCCATCATGTGCGGCATGTACCATGCGGCGATCCTTCCGATCATCATGCTGGAAATGGAAAAGACCGGCAGTTCCTTCCTGGGGGCCATCGATATGGTGGGCCTCGTCATGGTGTCCGCCGGGATCACGCTGGCCAATGTGGTGAGCCCCAGACGGAAGGATGACCGGGCGCTCGCCGTGCCGGGCCTCTTCATCAACCTGGTCTTCGGGACCTTCGTGGAGGCGGCGTACCCCTTCATGTTCTCCGACAAGATGGTCATGATCGGCGCCATCCTGTCCGCCGGTGTGGGCGGCTTCTTCGTGGGCTACTTCAATGTGCACGGCACGGCTTACGTGCCCTGCCTGGCAGCTCCGGCCCTGTCGAACAACTGGCTCGGTTTCATCATCAGCATGGCGGCGTCCGCTTTCTGTGCGTTCTGCATCACCGTGGCCGCCAATAAATTCCATGCCGGAAAGAATGTATCCGGTGGGGAATAAGTTATTTGTAATGGACTGTGAGTTATGGGTTATGAGGTGCGGAGGGCTTTGCTGCTTTGATGCTTTGAGTTGCGGCGGCAGCCGGCCTGCAGCAATCCGCGGTCTGCTCCACAACCCATCGCTCATCCCTTATGGAATACAGGGGAGCTGTGGTGCGGCCGCGCAGGGAACGGCACGAAACTCCTTGACGTTTCGGAAACCATGCAGTATAATAATCAAGTCGATGGCACCTGAGAAGATGCTCATGACAACGGCCCAGTAGTTCAGTTGGTTAGAATGCCGCCCTGTCACGGCGGAGATCGTCGGTTCGAGTCCGTCCTGGGTCGCCATTTTTCGCCTCGGTAGCTCAGTTGGTAGAGCAAGGGACTGAAAATCCCTGTGTCCGCAGTTCGATTCTGCGCTGAGGCACCATTTTTATGCGGAAGTAGCTCAGT
>OMYF01000032.1 GCA_900315205.1 uncultured Acidaminococcus sp. | reverse complement strand
CTCCCCGTTTCCTCAGCCGCCCAGATAAGCCTTGCGGACTTCTTCACTGGCTGCCATTTCTGCAGCAGTTCCCGAAAGGACGATGCGTCCTGTTTCCAGGACATAGGCACGGTCAGCGATGGAAAGAGCCATATTGGCATTCTGCTCGACGAGCAGCACCGTAGTACCTTCTTCATGGATGTTCCTGATGATGGAAAAGATTTCCTTGACCAGCAGCGGTGCCAGTCCCATGGAAGGCTCATCCATCAGCAGGGTCTTGGGACGGCTCATCAGGGCACGCCCCATGGCAAGCATCTGCTGCTCGCCGCCGGATAAGGTGCCGGCCATCTGGGAACGGCGTTCGTACAGCCTTGGGAAGAGCTCAAAGACCCTTTTCCGGTCTTTTTCGATGCCGTCCTTGTCCTTTCGCAGATACGCTCCCATATCGAGGTTTTCCATGACGGACATGTTGGAAAACACATGGCGCCCTTCAGGAACCTGGACCAGTCCCTTACCCACGATTTTATGGGCCGGTACACCGACCAGTTCTTCCCCGTCGAATTTGATGGAACCGGTCTTTGGGGTCAGGATCCCCGAAATGGTCTGCAGCGTCGTCGTCTTGCCGGCTCCGTTCGAACCGATCAGCGTAACGATTTCACCGTCCCCGACAGTCAGACTGATCCCCTTTACGGCATGGATGGCGCCATAATAGACATTGATATCATTGACTTCCAGCATTATGACACCTCCCCGCCCAGATAAGCTTCTATGACTCGTTTATTATGCCGGATTTCATCAGGTGTGCCGTTGGCGATGCAAAGGCCGTATTCCAGAACGTAGATGCGTTCGCACACGCCCATGACGAGGCTCATATCATGCTCGATCAGTAAAATGGCCAGATGGAAATTGTCACGGAGCCATCGGATCATTTCCATCAGTTCATGCGTTTCCTGCGGGTTCATGCCGGCAGCCGGTTCATCCAAAAGCAGGAGTTTGGGCTGTGTCGCCAGTGCCCGGGCGATTTCCAGACGGCGCTGGGCTCCATAGGGAAGGTTCTTTGCCCGGTCGTCCGCATGGCCGTCCAGATGGAAGATCTTCAGCAGTTCCATTGCCTTTTCTGTCACATCCGCTTCTTCCTTGAAATATTTCCCGTCGCGGACGACGGCTTCCAGAAGATTGTAATGGATATGCATATTAAAAGCAATCTTGACATTATCCAGTACGGACAGTTCGGAAAACAGGCGGATATTCTGGAAGGTACGGGCCATTCCCATCTGCGTCACCTGATAGGATTTCTTTCCGTTGACGCGCTTCCCGTCAAAGTCGATTTCCCCCTCCGTCGGTTCATACACACCTGTGATCATGTTGAAGGCTGTCGTCTTGCCGGCGCCATTCGGTCCGATCAGTCCGACCAGTTCATGTTCATCGATATGCATATTGACATTGGACACGGCACGGAGCCCGCCAAAAACGATGGATACGTTCCGCAGATCCAGGAGATGAGCAGCTTCATTTGTCATTTTTCTTCCCTCCTATTCTTAAACTGCGGAGCATGCTGAGGGACAGTTCCTTGCTTCCGAAAAGCCCCTGAGGACGGTGCAGCATCAGCACGATCAGGGCAACGGAATAAATCACCATGCGCCATTCAGGGAAGTCGGACAGGGCAGCCGAGATAAAGGTCAGAAGGACAGCGCCCGTCACAGATCCCGTCATGGATCCCAGACCGCCAAGCACGACCATGGTCAGGATATCGAAAGAACGCATGAACGTGAAGGAAGCCGGATGGGCAATGAAGAAATAATGAGAGAAGAGGACGCCGGCCGTCCCGGCAAAGGAAGCGCCAAGCGTAAAAGCCATGACCTTGTATTTCGTCGTATCGATCCCCATCGTATCAGCGGCGATCTCATTTTCACGGATTGCCAGGCAGGCACGGCCATGAGCGGAATTTTTGAAATTCTTGATAAAGAAGAGGATGGCCGTCATGATCCAGAATGTCATCGCAAACGTGGTCAGACGGGGGATTCCCATCAGGCCTGCCGCACCGCCGACATAGTCGATATTGAGGATGCAGATCCGGATGATTTCGCCGAGGCCCAGTGTGGCAATGGCCAGATAGTCACCGTTCAGACGCAGGGTGGGAAGACCCACAAGGAATCCGATGATGCCGGCCGAAACGGTCCCGACAACAAGAGCGACGACAATGCCATAACCCAGTTTGACCGTCATGATGGCGCCCATATAGGCCCCGATGGCAAAGAAACCGGCATGGCCCATGGAAAACTGACCTGTGTATCCGTTGATCATGTTGAGGCTCGTCGCCAGGATGATATTGATGCCGATCAGCACCAGATTAAGTTCCCAGAAAGGCCCGATGATGTCAGCAAAGATCAGTCCCTGGAGAATGGCAAAAATGACGGCACAGATGATGAGGATCCTGAGATCGGATTTTCTTAATGCTTTCATCTCTGTCCCCCCTTATACCTTTTCCCGTACATTCTTGCCGAACAGCCCTGTAGGCTTGTAGAGCAGGATCAGGATCAGAATGGCAAAAGCAGCAGCATCACGGAATGTCGAGGAAATGAAGCCGGATACCATGGCCTCCACGATACCAAGGATGATGCCTCCGACCATGGCACCGGGGATGATGCCGATGCCTCCCAGTACAGCGGCAACGAAAGCCTTGATGCCCGGGGTCATGCCCATAAGCGGATCGATGGAATTGTAATAGATGCCGACCAGGACACCGCCGGCAGCAGCCAGAGCCGAGCCAAGGGCGAACGTCATGCTGATGACCCGGTCGATGTCGATGCCCATCAGACGGGCCGCGTCCGCATCAAAAGATACAGCACGCATTGCCTTGCCGATTTTAGTCGAATTGACGATATAAGTCAGCAGGACCATCAGGACGACGGTGCTGACAAGAATCAGGATCTGCTGGTTATTGATGACAAGGCCTCCCAGATGGTACACCGTTGCGGAAAAGACAGCGGGGAATGTACGGGGCTGCGGAGAAACCAGCAGGATCATGCCATTTTCCAGAAAGAAAGAAACGCCGATAGCCGTAATCAGGATTGCGATACGGGGTGCATGCCGCATGGGGCGGTAGGCAATCCGTTCCACCAGCATCCCGACCAGGGCCGCGCCCGCCATTGCGATGACAATGGAAGGCAGGAACGGCAGTTTCAGTGCCGTAGTGCAGAAGTATCCGATATAGGCACCCACCATATAGATATCACCGTGGGCGAAGTTGATCAGTTTCAATATGCCGTAAATCATCGTATACCCCAGGGCAATCAGTGCGTAGATGCTGCCAAGGGAAAGACCGTTGATGAGTTGCTGGGCAAATTGATGCATAAAACCTGAATCCATAATCATGCCCTCCAATAGGAAGGCGGTGAAAACCAGAATCATCCGGCTGCACCGCCTTGTACGTGAATTCAAAATCGGAAAAACAATGTTTCAGCAGGGACCGGCTCCTGCCAGCCTGTATTCAGCCCTTTCTCAAGGGTTAACCTTCGTACGGAACGTCTGCTTGCCATTCTTCAGTTCGATGATGACCGCCGATTTGATCGGGTTGTGGGAAGCATCGAATTTGACAGGACCGGAGACACCGGTGAATCCGTCGATCTTGGCCAGTGCATCAGCGATCTTGGCAGGATCCGTGCTCTTGGCATTTTCGATGGCCTTTGCAAACAGAAGCGTAGAATCATAGGACAGGGCAGCAAACACATCCGGCTTTGCATTATATTCCTTTTGATAAGCTTCCACGAATTCTTTATTCAGTTTGGACGTATCATCAGGAGAATAGAGGCTGGAGAAGAAGCAGTTGTTCAGATTGTCCGCCAGGGCAATATCTGCCAGCTTCGCCGAATCCCAGCCGTCGCCACCGGCCATGGGAACGTTGAAGCCAAGTTCCTTGGCCTGCTTGACGATCATGCCGACTTCCTGATAATACCCGGGTACATAGAGGAAATCAGGATCGGCTGCCTTCAGCTTCGTCAGAGCCGCCTTGAAGTCCGTATCTTTCTGGAGATACATTTCTTCTCCGACGACCTGGCCGCCGGCCTTTACGAATTCCTCCTTGAAGAACTGCGCAAGTCCCTTGGAGTAATCAGAAGAATTGTCGATCATGATCGCTGCCTTGCGGACTTTCAGCGTATCAAAGGCAAAGCGCGCCATGACAGTACCCTGGAACGGGTCGATGAAGCAGGCACGGAAGTTATAAGGCTTGACCTTTCCGGCATCATCCACAGTGACTTTCGGGTTGGTCCCCATGGGAGTGATATCTGCCGTCTTGGCACTGCCGCTGACGGCCGTGGAAGCGATTACGGCACTGGACAGGTTGGGGCCGATGACACCGACGACTCTGTCCTGGGAAATCAGCTTCTGCATTGCGTTTGTGGCTTCTGTCGCTTCCGACTTGTTATCTGCCACAACCAGGGAGAGTTTCTTTCCATTGACTCCGCCTTTGGCGTTGATCTGTTTGAGTGCGAGCTCGATGGCATTCTTGGAAGAAATCCCGTAACTGGCGCTGCCGCCGGTCATTTCCAGATTTCCGCCGAGTTTGATCGTGTCTCCGCCGCCACTGGATGATTTTCCACCGCAGCCGCTCACCGCGGCCATAAGTGCCAATAATGCTGTCATGACGGATAACGCTTTCCAATTCCGCATAAAATCACTCCCCCTCACTTTTTAGCACTACCTCATTAAAGATATATTTTATTTGTAAATGCGGCGTTCCGGATAATCTCCGGAAATGCCGCATTCCCAAACCGACTGGTAAAGACTTCCACATTCTTTTTTTCTATTGTGGAAGCGGGTCCGGCAGATGCCTGACCGATCAGCCGCCAATCTTTTTAACCAGAGTCTGGACACCGTCTTTCAGTTCCAGGATCAGGGCTGTCGTAATCGGATTATGTTTGTCATCATAAGAGAACTTGCCGTTTGCCACCTGGAAATCCTTCGTTTTGGCCAGAGCCTCTGCCACCTTGGTCCCATCCGTGCTCTTGGCCTGAGCCATCGCATTGAAGAGGACCAGACCGGCATTATATCCCTGGAGAGCAAAGACATCCGGTGTCTTGTTGTAGGCTTTCTTATAGGATTCGATGAACTTCTGCACACCGGGATCCTTATCCTGCGCCGTATAGGCACTCGTAAAGTATCCTTTGTTCGTAGCTTCCTTGCCGGCGATATCCACCAGTTTCGGAGAATCCCAGCCGTCGGATCCCAGCAGCGGGACCGTGATGCCTACTTCGCGGGCCTGTTTGATGATCTTGGAAACTTCTTCATAATATCCGGGAATATAGATTGCGTCCGGATTGGTGGCCTTGAGTTTGGTCAGAGCCGCCTTGAAATCGACATCCTTGGACAGGAAAGCTTCCTGAGCGACGATTTCTCCGCCGTCTCCGGTGAACGTTTCCTTGAATACGGCAGCGAGTCCCTTGGAATAATCACTGGAAGAATCGTTGAATACAGCGATTTTCTTCAGTTTCAGGTCTTTGGCCGCATAATCTGCCATGATCTTGCCCTGGTACGGATCGATGAAGCAGGCCCGGAATACATACTGTTTGACCTTTCCGTCCTTGCCCACCGTGATTTCAGGAGCCGTTGCACACGGGGCAATGAGCGGGATCTTGTTCGCTGTCAGGATGGGTTCTGCAGCTGCTACAGAACCGGAAGTAGCCGGTCCGACGACAGCCACGACTTTATCCCTTGTGACCAGTTTCGTCGCTGCGTTGCCGGATTCTGAAGGTTCCGACTTATTGTCCGCCTGGACAATTTCGATTTTCTTGCCGTTGACACCGCCTTTGGCATTGATTTCATCCACAGCCATCTTGAAGCCATTCAGTGTGGAAGTCCCATAGTTCGCCACGTTGCCGGTCAGTTCAAACAGGGCACCGACCTTGATTGTGTCTCCTCCTGAAGATTTACTGCCGCCAGAATTGCCGCATCCGGCAAAAGCTGCTGTCACCAGTGTCGCTGCACACACAGCTCTCACCATTTTTTTCCACGAATTCATCCAAAACACCTCCGACTTGTTGTACATCTGTTTGACGTTGCCTTGTATCTTTCATGAATAAGATATTCTTCATTATATACAACGTCACAAAAATGTCAACTATTTTAATACAAAAAGTATGCTGTTTTGAAAAAATAAATTCTCATTTTTTACACTTTTTATTATATGTTCGTATTTTATAGATTTCTGTCCACTATACAAAAACTTCTAAATTTAAAAGACAGCCTTTATCCATTGGGATCCCAAAGCAAAAGCAGGGAACCGGCCGGAAAAGGACAGGAGCCATTCCTGCCGGACCGCTGCCGGCAGGAATGGCTCCTGTCCTTTGTTATGCTATTCAGGGATCGCAGTTTGCTTCTTCTGTTCCTCATTGCTGAATTCCAGATAGAAAGTACTGCCTCCGCCGCATCTGCTCGACGCATAAGCCCTGGCTTTGAGAAGCTTTGCCGCAATGGCCACAAAAGAAAGGCCCAGCCCAAGACCACTGTTCTTTTTGCGGTTCCGGGAAGAATCTGCCTGATAGAGACGGTCCCAGATCCGGAGAAGCGTTTCTTTGTCCATGCCGTCCCCGTCATCCGTCACGGAAAGGATCACTTTATCCGCGTTCCTTTCCAAAGCGATCCTGATGAAGGAATGGGTGAATTTCATGGCATTATCGAGATAATTGACGAAGATCCGGCTGAAAAGATGGTCATCGCCTTTGACGACACAGCCCGGCGTCACCCGGACATCCCATTTCAGTTTCTGGCTTTCCGGGAGTTTCTGGTAATCTTCGGCAATGCTGGAAACGATGGAACTGAGGTCCGTATCCTTAAGGGGGACAGAACTCTTATTGCCCAGACGGGTGATTTCCAGCAGCTGATTGATCATCCGGTTCAGGTGGCGCGACTGTTCGAATATCCGCTGGAATTCTTTCTTCGCTTCCTCCACGTCTTCCGTATAATCCTTGCCGTATTCGCTTTCCGCCATGATGATGGCAATGGGTGTACGCAGTTCGTGGGAAACGTCAGAAGTGAAACGGCGTTCCCTTTCCACAAGTTCGCTGATCTGATCCAGCATATAGTTCAGCGTATGGCCCATCTGATGGATCTCATCTTTTCCATTCCCCACGGGCAGACGCTTGGAAAGGTCACCGGTTTCACCGATGCTGCGCGCCGTGCTGCTCATGGAGGCCACAGGGGCAAAGCCGCGGCGGATGATCCGGTATCCCCCCGCTGCTACAAGGATGGCAAAGACTGGCAGTATGAGGAGGCATACCCGTGTAATGATGGTAAACCGCTCGACATAGGCACCATACTCCATGACGCCGCGGACCCAGATCAAATTCTTTCGGTTGCCGGGACCGGAGCTGTCAGGCCGGAAGGTCTCATCCGGATTTTCCACATCCTTCAGCCCTTTTTCCAGGGCCTTCCGGTACTGCTTCCGTCTCCATTCCAGGATCTTTTCCGGACGGATGGGCATATCCATGATCTGATACCTCATATTCCCCACCGTAATCGGGCTGGGACCCTTCCCGAAAACCGGCTCCAGATTCGGAAAGCCGGCCGGCTCCGCACCGGCAATGACCCTTCCTTCGTAATCATGGATGGCAAGATAGATATTCTTGTCGTACGCCTCGAAGTCCGTGGGATGCCGGGCTGCCTTGTCCACCGCCTTTGTAAGCGTGGACATGGCCGAACGGTGTTCAAAGAGATGGATCATCTGGACAGTTCCGGCCATCGTCACAAGGAGAAGCAGAGTAAGGAAAACCGTATAATACAAGGTCACCTTGATGGTCACGGGCATTTCCGTTATATCCGCCACAAACAGACGGATGCGTTCCAGACATTTATTTTTTAAGGACATACCCCCGCTCCTCGTACGGTATGAAGCAGTTTGGGTTCAAAATCCTTGTCGATCTTCCGACGCAGGGTCTTCATATAGACATCGACCATATTGGACGCCCCTTCGTAGGAAAAATCCCAGGCATGTTCCAGGATCTTGTCCCTGGAAAGGACGATTCCCTGATTCCGCAGCAGATATTCGAGGATGGCAAACTCTTTGGGCGTCAGAAAAATTTCTTTGCCGGAACGGAAGACAGTCCGGGCACTGCTGGAAAGTGTCAGATCCTCAAAAGTCATTTCATCAGAAATCATCCCGCCCGAGGAAGAGCGGCGCAGCAGGGCCCGGATCCGGGCAAGGAGTTCGGAAAACTCAAAAGGTTTGACGAGGTAGTCGTCACCGCCGCTGTTCAGTCCATTCACCTTGTCTTCCGTCGTATCCCGGGCCGTCAGGAAAAGAACGGGGACCTTGCTGCCGCGCCGGCGCAGGATCTTGACGAGCGTCAATCCATCCATTTCCGGCATCATGATATCCACGAGCAGCAAATCGTATTCCGTTGCTTCCATATATTCCAGGGCTTCTGCTCCATTCTGGGCACTGTCCACAGAATAGCCTTCGATTTTCAGTCTCTTGACGATGATCTGATTCAAGGCAGGTTCATCTTCAGCCACCAGCAGTTTCATGCTCTTCACCTCTGTCCTACTATTGTACCTGTTTCCCCGCCGTAAAAAAAGCCGTGTCCGGAGAAACCAGTTCCATGCTGCCAGTAAAAAACACCCGGTTTCCCTGATGGGTTCCCGGGTTTTATTGTACGGAATTTTTATGAAAATCCCATGAAAATATCCCTCAAGACAAGGGTAGCGGCTCCGTTCCAAAGGAACAGAGCCGCCTGGGGAAAATAGAGAAACGCAGCATATGGATATAGGAGAGGAGTCACCTATATTCATCCTTTATTCATCATTCAAAGTCTGGAGTAACCTTGAATCACGTCTCTCCGCTCTTTATTCTACTAATGAAAAATGAATATTTGATGAAAAAGAGGATGTAATTTTGAATTATTATTATAATTATTTTCTATTATTTCCGTACAAAATCTTTTTCCTTTTACTGATTCCTTCCCGTCCTTCCGCATATTTTCCCCCGGATCCTTATAACGCGCTCCTTTACGCAGTCTCCCTGTTTCACTGTACCCGTTCCGTGATTTCCTTCAGGGATTTTGCCAGATGGTTGGCCATGCTCTGCAGCAGGGTATAGATGACATTGCCATCCAGCTGATCGTCCTTGAGGATCAGGCAGGCATCCAGGATGATTTCATCAGCCCCGTCGATATAATGCTTGAAAGCCTTGAACGTCCGGTTATAGCCATTCAGCAGTTCCAGGACGGCCGCACGGTTCTCTGCATTGACACCCTTCGGGACAAGAAGCATGCGGATCGTGACATAGGGGCTGTCATCGATGGTCACCACGAAAGGAAGGGACTTTCCATCCACTTTCATATGGGAACGGAAGAGGACCGTATGGAAGGAATCATTTTCCAGCTCCTGCGCCGCAAAGGCCTGTGCATCATTGCGGTCCGTATATTCTTTAAAAGCCTGTGCTTTCTGATTCATTTTGCATCTCCTGACTGTTGAAAATTATCCACAAGATTTCTACAAGGTTATCCACAAAATCCGAGGAGTTATTCACAAGAATTGTGGATAACTCCTCCTTTTTCTACCATATTTAGTGGCTGACAAAGGAATCCACTCCCGCTTTCGGGAGTTTTGCACAAGTTATCCACAACGATGTAGGTAACTTGTCTTATCTCTTTTCTTCGTCGACCGTATCCACCACAGCCAGGGCAGCCACCTTGTCGCCGGCCTCCAGATCCATCATCTTGACGCCCTGGGCATTCCTGCTGTAATTGGAAATATCCGATGCTTTCATCCGGATAATGATGCCCGCAGCCGAAATGAGCATGATGTCATGGGTCTCATTGATGAACTTGGAACCTACGATGTCTCCGGTCTTATCGGACACCTTCAGGTTGATGACCCCTTTGCCGCCGCGGGTCTGCGTCCGGTATTCCGTAATATCCGTCCGCTTGCCCAGGCCGCCTTCCGTGACCGTAAGGACTTCTCCCTTCCCGCTCTCACAGGAATCCATGGAGACAACGATATCGTGAGGTCTCAGGCTGATGCCGCGCACGCCATGGGCTGTCCTTCCCATGGGACGGACATCTTCCTCATTGAAACGGATCGCATATCCGTTCTTTGTGGCCAGGAGGATGTCATTCTGACCCGAAGTCAGCTTGACATCGATCAGATCTTCTCCTTCTTCCAGGCTGATGGCGATGAGACCTGCCCGGCGGGCCGATCCAAACTCACTGACACTGGTACGTTTTACTGTGCCTTTGTTGGTCGCCATGAACAGGAATTTGTCCGCATCGGCACTGATGCCGCTCTTGACACCGATGACAGCTGTGATTTTTTCATTTTCCACCAGCGGGAGCAGATTCCGGATGAAGGTACCCTTTGCCTGCCGGGATGCTTCAGGGATTTCATAGCCCTTTTGACGGTACACGCGTCCCTGGTTCGTAAAGAACAGGATATTATCATGCGTGCTGGCCATCAGCAGATGTTCCGAGAAATCTCCCTTGACAGCATTGTCACCTTTGGCGATCTTGCCGCTTCCGGCCTTGACGCCTCTGCCGCCGCGGTTCTGATTGCGGAAATTGTTCAGGGCCTGCCGTTTGATATAGCTCTGGTGGCTGATGGTAATGACCACATCCTCTTCCGCAATGAGATCCTCCGCATCGATGTCACCGGCATCCGGCACGATGGAGGTACGGCGGGAATCGCCGAAACGCTTCTTTACATCCAGCAGATCCTCCTTGCAGATGTTCATGATCTTATGCTCATCCGCAAGCACACTTTCAAGATAAGCGATGTTGGCCATGACTTCCGTATATTCATCTTCGATTTTTTTACGTTCCAGACCGGTCAGGCGCTGCAGACGCATGTCCAGGATCGCCTGGGCCTGCTTTTCGCTGAGTCCGAATTTGGTCATCAGGGCCGTACGGGCCGTATCGGCATTGGCGCTGTTCCGGATGGTGGAAATCACTTCGTCCAGATGATCCAGGGCAATTTTCAAACCAGCCAGGATATGGGCCCTTTCCCTGGCTTTATTGAGTTCATACCGGGTCTTCCGGGTGATGACTTCTTTCTGATGTTCCAGATAATAGTACAGGATGTCTTTCAGGTTCAGGATGCGCGGATGGCCATTGACAAGGGCCAGCATGATCGCACCGAAAGATTCCTGCATCTGCGTGTGCTTGTAAAGCTGGTTCAGCATGATTTCGGGGACGATATCGCTGCGCAGTTCTATCACGATGCGCATCCCCTTGCGGTCGGACTCATCACGCAGGTCCGTGATTCCTTCCAGTGTCTTATCCTGGACGAGATGGGCAATGCTCTCGATCAGACGGGCCTTGTTGACCTGATAAGGGATCTCGGTGATGACGATCCGGTTCTTGTTCTTGGGCATGGGCTCCACATGAGCCTTGGCACGGACTTTGATGACGCCCCGCCCCGTGCGGTATGCCTGCCGGATGCCGTTGACGCCAAGGATCTTGGCACCGGTCGGAAAATCCGGCCCTTTGATGCAGGTCATCAGTTCATCGATCGTCGCATCAGGATGATCGATGAGCATCACGAGCCCATCCACGACTTCGCCCAGATTATGGGGAGGGATATTGGTGGCCATCCCCACCGCGATGCCGGCGGACCCGTTGATCAGGAGGGCCGGTACCTTGGCTGGCAGGACTGTCGGTTCCTTCAGCGATTCATCATAGTTCGGGATGAAATCGACTGTGTCCTTTTCGATGTCCCGCAGCATTTCCACAGCGATCCTGCCCATACGGACTTCGGTATAACGCATGGCTGCCGGTGGATCTCCGTCGACGGAACCAAAGTTCCCGTGCCCGTCGACCATGAGGTAACGGGTGGAAAAATCCTGTGCCAGACGGACGATTGCATCATAAACAGAAGAATCTCCGTGAGGATGATATTTACCTAATACATCGCCGACGATACGGGCGGACTTTTTATAAGCCTTGTTGGGAAGCATCCCGGCTTCGTTCATGGCATACAGGATACGCCGGTGGACCGGTTTCAGTCCGTCCCGCACATCCGGCAGTGCACGCTGGACAATGACACTCATGGCGTAGTCGATGTAGGATTTCTGCATCTCATTTTCCACGTAGACTGGAATGACCTTGCCCGCGTTTATTGTTTTTGCATCATGTTGCTGATCATCCACGTTTTCACGCTCCATTTCTCCCAATCTTTCCTGCAACCGGTACTGATTTCGTTATCGAGGATCCCTCCCGGAATACTTTTCTATGCTCATCCCCGCTTCGCAAAAAAGCAGGGAAACAAGTCATGCTCCAGGCAGCAGCCGGTCCTTTATCCGGATCCGGGGCACAGCCCGCATGGTCGAGCCTGCGGACCGCCCGGTTCATTCCTGATACGTCAGATAAAGACCTGCAGTGCCGCCGCTGCAGCGGGCTTCCATTTCCCTGCCGGCCATCTGGTTGCTGACCGCATAAGGATTACGCTGCGTCAGGACTGCCTCCGCAAGGGGCCAGCGGACCCCACTGATGGAAACTGTCGCTGCTTCTGTAAAAGGCAGCAGACTGACTGCCCGGGGCACCCGGGAAACAGAGAATGCGGCCCGGTCCCCGGCCTCCAGGAAAACCATGAGTTCCTTTTCATCAGCCATGATGACCGTCCCTTTCCGTTCCCGCTGGTACGCCAGGAGAGTCAGCATATTCGCATAAAGATGATCCGCCCGGCCGCCCCAGATACCGCTGGCGAGCACACATGCCCGGTCCGGCAGTGCTTTCAGCAGCAGGGACAGATCCGTATCCGCCTTGTTGACAAGATACATCCTGATCCGGCAGCCGTGGGCTTTGAGCTGCTCCCAGCTGGACGACCGGCCGCTGTCCCTGTCCCCACAGGCATACACCGGCCAGAGTCCGGCACGGATGCAGTAATCACTGCCCCTGTCAGCTGCATAAACAGGCATATCCCGGACTGCTTCCGTCAGCCAGGAAGGATCGGGTCCCCGGCCGCCGGCAACAAGGACCAGCGTCGTTTCCGCCTGACGGGAAAGGATGAGCTTTCCCTGCGGCAGCACAACCTCCATGACAGGACGCCTCCTCAAAAGTCCAGATTGGTGACCTTGCCGGCATTTTCCTCAATGAACTGGCGGCGCGGCTCCACTTTGTCACCCATGAGGACGGAGAAAACGGAATCGGCCGTCGCCGCGTCCTCCAGATGGACCTGCAGTACTGTGCGTTTGGTCGGATCCATCGTCGTCTCCCAGAGCTGTTCCGGATTCATTTCGCCAAGCCCTTTGTAGCGCTGTACATAAGGATTGTTTTCCCGGCCCACTTCATCGAGTTTCACCTGCAGTTCATCATCGCTGTACGCATAGGTATGTTTGTTCTTCGTCCGGATCAGATAAAGCGGCGGCTGAGCGATGAAAACATTGCCGTTTTTGATCAGCGGCTGCATATACCGGTAGAAGAACGTCAGCAGCAGTGTCCGGATATGGGCTCCGTCCACATCGGCATCGGTCATGATGATGATTTTCCCGTAACGGATCTTGGACAGATCGAATTCCTCTCCGATGCCGCAGCCAAAGGCCGTGATCATCGAACGGATCTCGTTATTATTGAGCATCTTGTCAAGGCGTGCTTTCTCCACATTCAGGATCTTGCCGCGCAGAGGCAGGATGGCCTGGAAATTCCGGTCACGGCCCTGCTTGGCACTGCCGCCTGCCGAATCGCCCTCGACGATATAGATTTCCGTTTCTTCAGCATCCCGGCTGGAACAGTCAGCCAGTTTGCCGGGCAGGCTGCTGACTTCGAGAGCGCTCTTCCGCCGCGTCAAATCACGGGCTTTCCGGGCTGCTGCCCGGGCCCGGCTCGAAAGGATGGCTTTTTCCACGATTTTCCTGGCTACAGGAGCATTTTCTTCAAAATACTCGTTCAGGGCCTCTGTCACCATATTGTCAACGATGCCCCGTACTTCGCTGTTGCCAAGCTTTGTCTTGGTCTGACCTTCGAACTGCGGTTCCCGTACCTTCAGGCTCATGACACAGGTAAGCCCCTCACGGACATCATCGCCGGAAAGATTCTCCTCATTTTCCTTCAGCAGATTGTTCTTGCGGGCATAATCGTTGATGCAGCGGGTCAGGGCCTGTCTCAGTCCGGCCAGATGGGTGCCGCCTTCCTCCGTGTTGATGTTGTTGACAAAAGTATAGATGTTCTCCGTAAAAGCGTCCGTGTACTGCATGGCCACTTCCACGATGGTATCGTCCCGTTCTCCTTCTACATAGATGGGCTTCTCATGGATGGGTTCCTTCCCTTTGTTGATGAATTCCACAAAGGATACGATACCGCCTTCGTAATGGAATATCTCGTCAGCACCGGTCCGCTTGTCCTTCAGTTCGATCTTTACACCTTTGTTCAGGAATGCAAGCTCCCGGATCCGGAGCTTCAGCGTATCATAGCTGTAGACAGTTTCCGTAAAGATACTGTCATCGGGCCAGAAATGGACACTTGTGCCCGTTTCCTTCGGATCACAGGTCCCCTTCACATACAGCGGACGGACGGTCTTGCCCTTGCTGAATTCGATCCGGTAGATCTTGCCGTTCTTCCTGACCTCCACCACCATCTTCTCGCTCAGGGCATTGACGCAGGAAACGCCGACACCATGCAAGCCGCCGGACACCTTATAGCCACCGTTGCCGAACTTGCCGCCGGCATGGAGGATCGTCATGACGACTTCCACGGCCGGTTTGCCGATTTTATGCATCTCTACAGGGATGCCGCGGCCATTGTCGGTGACGATGATGCTGTTGTCCTCATCGATTTCCACCAGGATATGGTCGCAGTAGCCCGCCAGTGCCTCGTCGATACTGTTATCGATGACTTCATATACCAGATGATGCAGGCCGCGGCTGCTGATGCTGCCAATATACATACTGGGGCGTTTCCGGACAGCCTCCAGGCCTTCCAGGACCTGGATCTGCTCGGCTCCATATTCGCCATGGACCGCGATTTCTTCTTCGATCGACTGCTTTTTCTTTGCCATACAAAACCTCCAGAACTAACATCCGATAACGGTACCTGTATAAAACAGCCCCGCCCCCTTTCCAAGGACAGGATATCCAGGCGGCTCCGGGCTGTCTTTCCGTATCCCTGTTCCCGTCCGCCCCTGCCGCCGGACGCACCCGCGGCTGATTCCTGCAAAGACAGGGAACTGAGCGGACAGGGAAAGGCTCACCGGTCCTTTGCCGGAAGCCATCGACCGGGTTTTTCCGTTATTCTGATGCTCAGCGATTTTTCAGAGTCCTGCTGGAAATCCCGGACAGGATCACCTTGTCCGTCATGACGATACAGCTGGCCGGTGCATAGGCACCGCTCAGGTTGACGACCTGGTGGGATTCCAGATAAGGTTTCAGGAAAAACCGGTACAGATTCGTACGTTTGTTGCGGATATCAAAGATCCCTATGATTTCATCGGTCCGCACGACGTAATTGTTTCCCAGATGAAGATACATGATACCGGCTCCTTCTTTCACTTTCCAGGACTTCTTTTATTTTTTCATCCGTCAGCTTTTCGGGAGGAATCCCCCTGGAAAGCATGACAGCAAACGCTTTTTCGTCTTCTTTTGCCAGTGGGTCCAGGGCCTTGTCCAGGGACCATCGGCACAGGACCGCTTTTACATCAGTGAAGCTCATTTTATCACAATCCACGTATTTCCGACAATCTTCAAAGGAAATCCATGGAATCTCACAAAGGATCCGATGGATCTTCTGCCTGGTCCGGGTCTGCTGCTGCCGGGCGCAGGAAGAACAGATTTTCTCCCCTTCGATCAGCGCTGCACCGCATACGGGACAGCGTCTTTCAGGATTGATCCTGGGCATGAAAGGCTTTTCATGGTCCGGCAGTTCCCGGGGACTGTCTTCCGTGATCGGACCATGGAAAATCTTCAGATCCCGGATGACGTAAAGACTCCGGGTTTTGTTCTTTCCTCTGCCATGGAGCTCCTTTTTGGGTATCAGCTCTTTCAGTGCCATCTGCAGCCTGCCTTTCATGATAAGGAGCGTATGGCTCCACATGGCATTATCCGTATGGATATAGAGCACTCCATTCTCGAGTCTGTAAGGCTGCGAGTGGACGGCTGCGGCTGAACCCACGGCATCCCGCCAGCGGGACCGCAGAAAGTACAGCAGATACTGTTCACGCGCCCGGGGTGTTTTGAAAAGACTCAGGACAAGACTCTCCGCTTCTTCCATGTTCAGCCCTCCTGAAGCCTGCCTTCCCGTACTTCATAAAAGACGCAGCCCTGACTGGCTTCGGCCAGTCCTTTGTCATTGACCGTAAGCAGGGTCTGCACTTTCCCGTTCATCCCCTCCAGCAGCATGCGGCGGCGGGAGACATCCAGCTCGCTCAGGACATCATCCAGAAGCAGTACCGGATATTCCTCCTTGATTTTATAGATGAATTCCAGTTCGGACAGCTTCAGTGCCAGTGCCGCCGTCCGCTGCTGTCCCTGGGAACCGAAGGCCTTCAGGGGATGGCCGTTTTCAAAAATGAGAAGATCGTCCCGATGGGGTCCTATGCTCGTATAACCGCGCAGGAAATCCAGCTTGTGACGTTTTTTCAGTTCTTCCCGGTAAAACGTTTCCCACTCTGCCCGGCTGCGGTCTTCTGCCCGGACCAGCTCCCCGTCGGCCTGTTTCTGCGCATACTGCAGATCCAGCTGCTCCCGACCCTCCGAGATGGCACTGTGGACAAAGCGGGCAGCTGCGGCAATATCATGCATGGCCTCCAGTCTCGTCCGCACAATGCCGGCAGAAACAGCAGCCATTTCCCGGTCCCATACCTCCAGCTGTGCTTCGTCATACTGTTCCGCTTCGCGGCACTGCTTAAGGAACCTGTTCCTCTGCTGCAGGATCCGGTTGTAGGACTGCAGCAGTCCATAGTACAAGGGGCTCGTCTGAGCGATTTCCATATTGAGGAAACGCCGGCGCAGCGCCGGATCCCCCTTGACAAGCTGCAGGTCGTCCGGCGTAAAAAGGACCAGATTCAGCCGCCCGTACTGTTCTTTCGGAGAGACGGGCGTCCCATTGTACAGGATTTCTTTCTGCATCCTGCCATTTTTGGGGACCTTTTTGACCAGCAGCCTGTTTTCCCCGTACCGGTCCTCATAGGTCACTTCGGCAGCCCACTGCTGGCTGCCGAACTGCGCTATTTCGTCTTCATGACGGGTGCGGAAGGAAAATCCCATGGCTGCAAAGTAAAGCCCTTCCAGCAGATTGGTCTTGCCCTGGGCATTCGGGCCGTAAATGACCGTCAGGTCGGCCCGCAGCGGCAGATCCAGGGAGGCATAATTGCGGAAACTGTGGAGACGCAGACGTTTCAGACGCATGGATATCAGAGGATGACGCGGACCGGCGTCACAATATACATATACCCGGTATCATCTTTCGGCATCAGACGGGCCGGGCTGAGCGATGTGTTGGTTTCCAGGATGACTTCATCGCTGTCGATATTCTTGAAAAATTCCATCAGGTATTTTGCATTGAAGGCAATCGTCAAAGGCAGGCTGCTGCCCGTGGTCGTACAGGCGAGTGTCTCCTTGCCCTGTCCCCGGTCGCTGTTCGAACTGGAAAAGGTGATTTTATCGCCATCGATTGCAAAACGCACAATATTGTATTTATCCTGGGAAAAGAGGGATACACGCTGCAGGATATTTTCCATTCCGGCCCGGTCGATGCTGGAACGATTGGCAAAAGAAGGCGGGATGGGTTTCCGGAAATCCGGGAATTCTCCCTCGATCAGGCTGCAGAGGATTTTGAGGTCCTTCATCCGGGCCAGGAGCTGGTTGCGCTGCTGGAACAGGCTGACCGTTTCAGGGACCTCCTCTGTCAAATTGGAAGCGATTTCCTTCAGCATACGGGAAGGGATCAGCATGGAATATTCCTGGTCATCCAGGGTATCCACGGTGACGGACTTGATGGCCAGCCGGTGCGTATTGGTTCCGACGCAGGTGATGGCCTGGCCTTTCTTTTCAAGGTAGACTCCGGTAAAGAGCGGCCGCTGATCATCGGCGGAACAGGCGTAGACAGTCTGTCTGATGAGCTGGCGCAGCGTTTCATCCGGCAGTGTCAGGACCCTTTCTTCCTCGATGGCAGGCATGGCAGGATAATCCCTGTCGTCCATCGTGGGAATGTTGTAGTCACTGGTCTGTGTGGTGATGCTTAATTCCGAATCGCCTTCTTTTTTCGTAACGGTCAGGACCTGGTTGTTGAACCGGGCCAGCAGATCACAGATATACTGAGCCGGGACAAGGATGGAACCATCTTCTTGGCCATTGACTTCCATGGTCTTTTCCATGCTGAAGTTGATATCCATGGCAACAAGTTTGAGTTCATTGCCCTGCAGGATCATATGGATCCCCGAAAAAAGAGGGGCGTTGGGACTTGAAGAAATGGCCTTTCTGACGGTATTGACACCTTTGGCCAACTGGGTACTTTCACAGGAAAACTGCATGCAGGAAACCTCCTTTAGTCAGTACGGTCAAAATAGATAAAACCGTAGTCTTAGTATTAGGGGCTGTGGATTTGTGGAAAAGTGGCCTGAGCAGGGCGGTAATGTGTTTTCAGGCGGTTGAAAACACTGTGGAAAACATGTGGATTCTTATCCACATATGCACAGGTTCCGGGACTCAGGGAGTTATACACAGAGATAAGCACAATTTATTCACAGACTTATCCTCAGCCTGTGGATAAGTTAAAATCCATTACGGTACTGTATCACTTCTTCAGTTTAGAAGTCAGTTCCTGGATTTTTCTGGCGAAGGCAGGATCTTTTTCCTGATCCTTCGTGATTTTTTCACAGGCATGGAGCACGGTGGAATGGTCACGGTCAAAGATCTCTCCGATGCGCGGCAGCGAAAGGTTCGTGAGTTCCCGGCAGAGATACATGGCGATCTGGCGTGGATAAGCGATATTCCGCGTCCGTTTCTTGCCGAGCAGGTCTTCTGCCGTAATATGGTACTCTGTCACGATCAGACGCTGCACATCGTCCACGGAGACCGTGTGATTGACCGGATTGAGATTGAGGTCTTTCAGGGCCTGGATAGCAAGATCTTCCGTGATGGGCTGATGGAGGAAGCTGGCAAAGGCACGGACTTTTGTATAAGCTCCTTCCAGTTCCCTGATATTGGTGGAAATATTGCTGGCAATCAGGCTGATGACGCTTTCCGGGATATCGGCATGATCATTCTGGGCCATATTGTTCAGGATGGCCATGCGCGTTTCCAGATCCGGAGGCTGGATATCCACGATGAGGCCGGAACCGAAACGGCTTGTCAGCCGTTCTTCCAGCGTATCCAGTTCGGATGGTTTGCGGTCACTGGAAATGATGATCTGTTTGTCCGCTTTGAACAATGTTTCAAATGTATGGAAAAACTCTTCCTGGGTACTTTCCTTTTTTCTCAGGAACTGGATATCATCGATCAGCAGGACGTCGATATTGCGGTATTTAGTACGGAATTTTTCCATCGTATTGTTCTGGATGGAATTGATCAGTTCGTTGGTGAAAGTTTCACTCGAAATATAAAGGATCTTCATTTCCGGGTGATTTTTGTGGATGCGGTTGCCGATTGCATTCATCAGGTGTGTCTTGCCAAGTCCTGAGTTGCTGTACAGAAACAGCGGGTTGTAGCTTTTTGCCGGGGCTTCTGCCACATTGGACGCTGCTGCATAGGCAAAACGGTTCGAATTGCCTATGACAAAGTTTTCGAATACATATTTGGGAGAAAGATTGGATGAGAATGTCTGGGCATTCTGGTCTTTCCGCGTCACATCAGGCGGTGTCAGATTGGGGATACTCGCTTCCTCGAAAAGATTTCCCTCTTTTTTGTCATGGGGGATGATGGTTATGGAAACGTGCATGGGACGGTCGAGGACACGGGACAGATCGGACTCCAGAAGCGCAAGGAATTCTCCCTCGATCCGGTCTTTTGAAAATTTATTGCTGACGCCCAGTGTCAGGGTATCAGCGTCCAGCTGAAGTGGAATGGACGGTTCCAGCCATCGCCCGTAGCTGGGACGGTCCGTATGTTGTTTTATCACATCCAAAAGGTCTTTCCACACTTTCTGGAGTGCTATGGTATTCATGGTTCAACCACCTTTGAAATATTTTCTGGATTATCTATTATATCATATTTCCCTGTCTACTGAGGAAAAACTTGTGGATAACCCTGTGGACATGTGGATAACTTGGCAGCGTTTTACATGATTTTTACAGGCTGTCCGCGGAATTCCGGATTTTGCACAGGCGAAAAGAATATACACACAAAGTTATCCACAGGTGTGCATAACTTTGGGGAAAACTCGCCTGCCATGGGATGATGCTGATTTTTCTTCGAACAAGAGTTTTGTGTATAAAGCCGGATGCCTGGAAAAGACAGTGAGCGGTCCTGTTCCTTAAATATGGACAAGCATAACAATACAGAGCGCAGGATCTGTAAAACAGATTGGAAATGTCAGCAGAGTGTATGGAGAAAAGGCGAATGTTCCGAAGGCCCTGACCGTTCAGGAGAAAAAGAAAAAGACCATGACATCTGTCATAGTCTTTACATGATCTGTATGGAGCGGGCAAAGGGAATCGAACCCTCCTCTAAAGCTTGGGAAGCTTTCGTTCTACCAATGAACTATGCCCGCAGGAATGAATCCATTCTAACAGGAAAACAGTATTTTGTAAAGAGAAAGGATGGCCGTGCGGATTTTTTCCCGTACTGCGGAAAAGGATGGAGCGGGCCGTTTTAAGAAATCCTCCTTTTCACGGGTCTTTATGATACAATACTGATTTATCGGAAGAAGCATCGTTTTTATGAAAGAAAGGGGAAAAAATGGCTGAGCTGAATTTGCTGCAAAAGAAAATCATGGCGGATGGCAGGATCATAAGCGGAGATATCCTGAAAGTGGACAGTTTCCTGAATCATCAGATCGATGTCCCTTTTATCAGTGAACTGGGAAAGATCTTCAAAGAGCTTTTTGCTGACCGTCCCATCAATAAAATCCTGACCATCGAAGCTTCGGGCATCGGTGTCGCCTGCCTGACGGCCGTCCATATGCGCGTACCCGTCGTGTTTGCCAAAAAATCGGCCGGCAGCAATATGGATGCGGAAGTATATTCCACAGAAATCAAATCATTCACCCATAATAAGGTCAATCATGTGGTTGTTTCTCAAAAGTATCTGAACGGCGGGGACCATATCCTGATCATCGATGATTTCCTGGCAAATGGCTGTGCCGTGCAGGGACTGATCGATCTGGTGGATCAGGCCGGCGGCACGGTGGAAGGCGTGGGGATCTGCATAGAAAAAGGTTTCCAGGGAGGCGGCGATGCCCTGCGCGCCCGGGGAATCAATCTGAAGAGCCTGGCCATCATCGAGAAGATGGATGCCAAAAGCGGGAAAATCGTTTTTCGGTAAGGGGGGATCATGGGAATGGAAAAAGATCCGATTTATGAGCTGGATGGACGGATTTCCCTGCAAAAGGCAGTTCCGTTCGGCCTTCAGCATGTACTTGCCATGTTTGTCGCCAATATTGCTCCCATCCTGATCGTAACAGGTGCCGTGCATCTTGCGCCGGAAGAAACGGGCTCTCTCGTCCAGACCGCCATGATCATCGCCGGCATAGGATCCCTGCTGCAGCTTTTCCCACTGGGTCCGCTGGGATCGGGTCTTCCGATCATCATGGGGATCAGCTTTACTTTTGTTTCCACTTTTTGTGTCATTGGAGGGAAATACGGCTATGGAGCTGTACTGGGAGCGGCTCTGGTAGGCGGAATCCTGGAGGGTCTGATCGGGATGGGAGCCAGGTACTGGCGCCGTTTCGTACCGCCCATCGTATCCGCCAGCGTCGTGACGGCAATCGGTTTTTCCCTGCTTGGCATCGGTGCCAGCTCCTTTGGCGGCGGCTACGGGAATCCCAACTTCGGCGACTGGAAATATCTGGCTGTGGGCAGCATCACGCTGCTTGCCTGCCTGGTCTTCAATATCAGAGCCAGACATTTCTACAAGCAGCTTTCGGTGCTCTTTGGTCTCATCGTCGGCTATCTGGCGGCATTCTGCTTTGGCATGGTGGATCTGAGCAGGCTGGCCGGCGCCGGTCTTTTTTCGCTTCCCCATCCCCTGCCCTACAGCCTTGAATTCCGACCGGATGCGATTTTTTCTGTTTTTCTGATTTTTCTCGTCTCCGCTACGGAAACGCTGGGTGATACATCGGCCCTGGCAGCCATGGGACTGAACCGTGCCGCTTCTGACCGTGAGATCCGCGGCTCCATCGCCGTCGATGGTTTTATCAGCTCCCTGTCGAGTCTTTTCGGCTGTCTGCCGATTACTTCCTTCAGCCAGAATGTAGGGCTTGTGGCCATGACCCATGTGGTCAACCGGAAAGCCATTGCCAGCGGGGCCTGTCTGATGATCCTGGCCGGCCTGTTTCCGGCTTTTGGTGTGATCCTGGCTTCTCTGCCCGAGGCGGTCCTGGGAGGCTGTACTCTCATGATGTTCGGCTCCATCGTGATCAGCGGCGTCCGCATGCTCAGCAGCTGCGGTTTTACCCAGCGGAACATGAGCATAGCCGCCCTTTCCCTTTCTATCGGGATCGGATTTACCCAGACTCCGGCTATTTTCAAGATGTTTCCGGAAATCATCCGTTCCGTATTTGCTGAAAACTGTGTAGCCGTCGTTTTTGTGGCAGCTTTCCTGCTGAACATTGTCTTTCCCGGTGAACTCGAAATCCAGAAAATACAGAAGGAAGCATAAAGATGGATCTGGCGGAACTGTTTACACTGCAGGGTACACTGTTCCTGCTGATGCTCCTCGGCGCGCTGCTGAAGCGTGTGGGCATGATTTCGCAGGAAGGGCGGCGCTGTCTTTCGAATCTTGTCATTTATGTGATCCTGCCGTGTGCCATTTTCAAATCCTGTCTGGTCCATTCAGATCCTGATTTCATGAAGACCGGCATCCGCCTTTTCGTGCTTGCTTCGCTCATCGAAATCGGATCCCTCGTCCTGAATCAGATCCTCTATGTACGGTACTCACCGGAACGCCGGAAAGTGCTGAAATACGGGACACTGATCCCGAACAGCGGTTTTCTGGGAACACCGATTGCCGAAGGTGTGTATCATGATCTGGGCGTGCTGTACACGTCTGTTTTCCTGATCCCGGTCCGGATCTTCATGTGGTCCTTCGGAACAAGTTATTTTATGGCGGATGAAGGGCTCTCCAGGCGGAAACTTGCTGTCAAAGTGCTTACCCACCCCTGTCTCGTCGCTGTGTATCTGAGTCTTTTTGTCATGCTGCTGCAGCTTCCCGTACCGGAGTGAACCGTACCCCTTGTCAAGGACAGTTTTTAAGGTCATCGCCCCTGTTTTTAGACAGATTGACAATTCAAGAACCATCATAATGGACAGTTTGTCC